>JBERSB010000377.1:0-4459 GCA_041236755.1 Luminiphilus sp.
GAGCTCGACGAGGGCGTGGCGGTCGGACCGATCTACCAGAACCGCACCTCGCGCGTGATCGTCTGCACCAAGGTCGAGGACATGCAGCCGAGCGACGTCACGCGCCGCGAGTTCGAGCTGCTGCGCAAGAACTTCGCGCTGCGCCAGATGAGCGCGGTGATGGGCAGCGCGTTCACGCAAGAGGCGCTCGCCGAGCGCTACCACCTCGAGAAGCCCGTCGGCGCGCTGGTCGAGCCGCAGTAGCGGCCTGCGGACGTCGCTGCGCGTCGACCTCCCTGCGCGCCGACCTCGCTGCGCGCCGACCTCGCTGGGCTAGGTGCGCGGCTGGGCCACGACGATGATCTCGTCGTGCGGATTGACGTAGAGGTTGCAGGGCCTCAGCAGCCCGAGCGGCTTCGCGAGCAGCCCTGGCAGCCGACCCAGGCGCCCGGCGCGTTCGGCCAGGAACCCGAACGACACGTACTTGCCGGCGAACTTCGAGCCGCAGGCGAGCACCTCGTAGCCGTTGTCGTGCAGCAGGCGACGGATGGTGTCCGGGTTGAAGTGGTAGAGGTGCTCGTCGTGCTTGTAGTGGTGCCAGCGCTTGCCCAGGCGGTCGGCCATGCGTGAGGCGACGTTCTGCGTCTCGAGCAACAGCCTGCCGCCGGGCTTCAGCATGCGCTGGATGCTCGCGAGCAGGGTCTGCGGCTCGGGCACGTGCTCGATCACGTCCCAGATCGTCACCAGGTCGAACGAGTGGTCCTGCCAGCCGCGCGCCTCGATCGCGTCGTCGAGGGAGCCGTGGAACACGCGGTCCGGGCCCAGCGCCTCGATCGCCTCCTTCGCGATCGACTCGGACAGCTCGACGCCGTGCACGTCGTGGCCGTGCTCCTGTGCGACGCGCAGGAAGTAGCCCGCCGCGCAGCCGACGTCGAGGATGCGGCCGCGCTCCGGCAGCCACCGCGACACGAGCTTCATGCGCTTGCGGTAGGTCTTGAGGTAGAGCGCGGACTCCGAAGCGTAGTCGGCGTAGCCGCGCTCCTTGGGGTTGTCGCTCTTCCAGTAGGCGTCGTTGTAGACGTCCAGCAGCGCCTGTCCGGTCAGCCGCGGCGACACGTAGACGAGGCCGCAGTCACTGCACGTGTAGACCGTGTAGGGGCCGTCCTCGAACTTGGGCGTGCGCTGTTCGCTGCCGCAGACCTGGCACCGCGTGATCTGCTCGGACTCGCCCGCGCTGGTGGCGCTCACGCTTCTCGGACCTCGGGGCTCGGGACCGGCTCGCCGCGCTCGAGGAAGCGCTTGCGGCAGATCGTCCGGAACATCTTCCACGCGAGCGTCGCCTGGCGGCGGAACGTGTCGCTGTGCTTGCTCTCGCCGCCTTTGCGGTCGCCGTAGCTGACGGGCACCTCGATGACGCGGCAGCGCGCCTGCAGCGCAGCGCACATCATCTCCGGCGAGAACGCCGGGCCCGGCTCGCGCGTGCGCCGGCGGACCTTCTGCCACGTCTCGCGGGTCAGCGCGCGGAAGGTGCAGCCGACGTCGGTGAACCGCGGCTCGGACGGCCGCATCCAGCAGACCTGCAGGAACTTGGCCATGAACACGTTGCCCCAGCGCAGCAGGAAGCGCATGTTCGCGCCCTGCTGGACCATCTGCTTGGTTGTCCGGGTCCCCATGACCATGCCCGCGTCGTCGAGGTAGCAGAGCAGCTTGACGACGTCCCTGGCGCGGAAGCTGCCGTCGGCCTCGACGAGCACCATCAGGTCACCGGTGGCCGCGTTCATGCCGGCCGTCAGCGCCGCGCCGTAGCCGGGCTGGGACTCCGAGACCACGGTGGCGCCGGCCGCTCGCGCCAGCTCTGCGGTCCGGTCCTTGCAGTTGTTGTCGACGACCAGGATCTCGTCCAGGTGGGGCTCCTCGCGGAACTCCTCCACGACCTGGGCGATCGTCTCCTCCTCGTTGTACGCGGGGATGACGAGCGAGACGGACCGGTCACGGAACATACCGAAAGGAGGATACCCGGCACCGCATCTGGGAGCGGCGTGCATTCCCCGACGGTCCCGCGCTGCGACAGCCCTGGCCCCTCGCCGACGCGGTGCCAAGGCGGCCAGGGGGCCATTGTCGGGTGAACCGCGACCGGGCTTTTGTCGTTGCCTGCCCAGAGCCCTATCCTGACCCCCGCAATGTCGAAGACCCCCCGCTCGCTCCTGGCCACGCTCGCGCTGTGGTCCTGCCTGACCGCCCAAGGACTGACCGCCCAAGGATCCGCGGCCGCGCCCGCACAGGCCTCCCACGACGGCGCCGCGCGTTCGGCCCGACCGGCGCCCGAGAGCCGCAAGCAGGGCACGATCTACAAGCGCCAGGTCGACGGGCTGATCGACGCGCTGCGCGCGACCGCGCGTCGCGGCGAAGCCGGCGCGGCCGCGCCCGGCGTGCTCGGCAGCGACGTGCCGTCCACCGCGAAGATCCTCGTCGCGATGGGGCACTGCCACCGCCGCTACCACGTCAGCGACGGTCCGGTCGTGCGCCCGTCGCTCGACTACCTGCTGCAGAACCGCAAGGCCGACGGCAGCTTCGGCGACGCGGAGACGACCCGCTGGGTGGTCGACGCGCTGGCGGTGATGAACCCCGACGGCTTCGCCGAGGACATCGCGGCGTGCGAACGGTGGCTCGAGGACCGCCCGGTCGCCACGTCGTTCGGCGGCGCCGTCGACGCGCGGCTCCAGTCGGTGCGCGCCGACCGCTTCCCCGAGCACATGGCCGCAGCGGCGAGCGCCCGCGCCGACGGCTGGATCGCGTCGCCGGCTTCGATCGACCGCGCCGCGGCCGCCGAAGCGCTCTGCGAGCTCGCCGCATGCCAGCGCGCCAACCGGGTGATGGACCAAGGCGGCGGCGCGCCCGCCGACGCGCCGTGGACCAGCTCCCAGCAGAAGGCGTTCGCGTGGCTGTTCTCGCAGCAGAAGGGCGGCGTGTTCTCGGTGACCATGCCGATGAAGGGCGACGACGGCGAGACCGTGATGCGCTCGTTCCCCGACCCGGCGTTCACCGGCTTCGGGCTGATGGCGCTGCAGAGCAAGCCCGCGGCGCTGCGGACGGCCGCGGAGCAGAAGGTGATCGACGAGGGCCTGTCGTGGCTGCTGACGCAGCAGAACGACGACGGCACGTTCGGCCAGCAGGTCACCAACTACACGACGTGCGTGGTCGTCGGCGCCTTGTCCCGGTGGCAGAGCCCCAGCAAGGCGCCGGTGCTCACGCGCGCGCAGAAGGCCATCCTGATGTTCCAGAACACCGAGTCGGGCGGCTACGCGCCCAGCGACCGGGACTACGGCTCGATCGGCTACGGCAACAGCCAGCGCGGGGACCTCAGCAACCTGCACTTCTCGATCGAGGCGCTGCGCCAGACCGGCCTGCCCGAGGACCACGAGGCGCTCAAGAAGGCGATCGTCTTCCTGCAGCGCACCCAGAACCTCAAGTCGACCAACGACTTCTCCGGTCGTGTCCCGCACCCGACCAAGGA
This sequence comes from Luminiphilus sp., assembly GCA_041236755.1. Classification (GTDB taxonomy): domain Bacteria; phylum Planctomycetota; class UBA1135; order UBA1135; family UBA2386. Next base: position 3,494 of record JBERSB010000377.1, read on the forward strand.
GGGCGAGACCCTCGAGGTCGCCTCGGGCGACGACGGCGGCGCGACCTACTACCCGGGCAACAGCAACGCCGGCTACACGGTCAAGCCCGACGGCACCGCGGTGGCGCGCAGCTACGGCTCGATGACCTACGCGCTGCTCAAGTCCTACACGCTCGCGGGCGTCAAAGGCGACGACCCGCGCGTCAAGGCCGCCGTGAAGTGGATCCAGGACAACTGGACGCTCGCCGTCAACCCGGGCTCCGACCCCGCGATGGGGGAGAAGGTGAAGTACGCCGGGCTGTTCTACTACTACATGGTGCTCGCGCAGGCGCTCGACGCAGCGGGCACGGACGCGGTCATGGTCCCCGATACCGAGGTGAAGACCTCGGGCATGCCGCCGACCAAGGCGGTCGACTGGCGCAAAGCGCTGCGCGACCACCTCGCCTCGATCCAGCAGCCCGACGGGACCTGGATCAACGGCAAGAACGGCCGCTGGATGGAGAACCTGCCGCTGCTCTGCACCTGCTACGCGATGGCGGCGCTGGAGCACTGCCGGTGAGCGGATCGGCCCTGCCCAGCAGGCAGGCCTGGTTCCGCTTCGAGCGCGACGGCGCGGCCGCGCTCGGCGCCTTGGATCCGCGCGGCGGCGAGCCGCGCTTCTTCGACCTCGGCCCGCTCGACGTGGTCGCGCTGCTCCACGCGGGCGCGCTCACGATGGCCGACCTCGAGGCGCGTATCGCTGCGGCGGCGCCCATGCCCGCACCCGAGCGGTGGCTGCCGCCGGTGCCGCGCGGCGGCAAGATCCTCGGCCTCGCGAAGAACTACGTGAAGCACGCGCGCGAGTTCGGCGCCGAGGCGCCCCCGGAGCCGATCTTCTTCGCCAAGCTGCCCGACTGCCTCGTGGCGCACGGCGACGACGTGGTCATCCCGGCCTGGCTCGAGACCCGCGTCGACCACGAAGCGGAGCTAGGACTCGTGCTCGGCTTC
>JBERSB010000378.1:0-6345 GCA_041236755.1 Luminiphilus sp.
CTCGTCTCGGTCGCGGACCTGCAGGACGACGAGAGCTACGGCGTCGACGCGGGCGCGATCTACGACCTTCTGGACGGGCGTCGCAGCGTAGCGCGCATCGTCGAGCTCACCGGGCTGACGGCGTTCCAGGTCTGCAAGACGCTCGGCATGTTCCTCGACGCGCGGCTGATCGCGCCGGTCGCGGACGACGACCTCGTGACGCTCGGCAACCAGTGCCTCGACGAAGGCCGGCTGCCGGACGCGATCAACCTCTACGAGCGCGCGATCGAGGCGGGGATCGGCTTGCCGGAGAGCCACGGGCTCGCCGCGCGCGCCTACCAGGCAGCCGAACAGTACGAGCAGGCGACGTTCCACCTCGAGTCGGAGGCGGAGCTCCGGGTCGCCGAACACGACTTCGAGGGCGCGGCGCGTTGCCTCGTCGAAGCGCGCAACCTGGTGCCGACCAACCTCGCCGCCAGGGAGCGGCTGGTGGAACTCTGCGTCGCGGCCGACGGCGTGCGCATGCCGGGCTTCGACCCGCTCGAGGAGGGCAAGGAGCTGGTCGAGCTGCTCGGCGAGCTCGGCGACATGGGGCGGGTCCGCGCGGTCCTGGAGCGTCTCCTCACGTTCGCGCCGCACGACCCCGACCTGAAGAAGGCGTTGGTCAACGTGCACATCCGCGCGGGCGACCAGAAGCGCGTCATCCAGCTCTACGAGGCGATCGCCGAAGACCTCGTCGCGCTGAACAAGCCGATCGAGGCGATCAGCTACCTGCAGAAGATCCTGCTGCTCGACCGGTCGCGCAGCGACGTGTCCGAGCGCGTCCGGCGTCTCTACGAGGTCGACGAGCGCGCGCGCAAACGCGCGCGCCTGCTCGGCGCGCTGGCGGCGCTGTTCCTCGTGCTCGCAGCCGTCGGCGCGGGCTACTACTACTACGACGAGCAGGCTCGTGAGCGCTTCGCGGAGATCGACGTGACCGGCCTCGTCGCCGGCGAGGACTTCGCGACGGCGCGCCAGCAGTACGAGGACTTCATCCTCCAGCACCCGCTGACGACGAGCGTGCCCGCGGCCGAAGCAGAGCTGCAGAAGATCGCGTCGGCGCAGCAGATGTTCGAGGCGCGGCTGGCCTCGACGCGCGCTGAGCTCGAGGCGCGTGTGCTGCGCATCCGCAAGGACTACGCCGCAGCCTGGGAGCGACACCGAAAGGAGTTCCTCGCCGGGCGCACGGAGCAGTCGTTCGCGACGCTCGAGCAGGTCCGCGCGCTCGTGGCGGAGGCCGGGCAGGTCGCCGACGTCGAGTGGGCGCTGCAGCAGAAGCTACAGCTCACCTACGAGAACCTGCGCGACTACCTGAACAAGGCCTCCGAGCTCGGCGCCGCCTACGACCAGAGCATCGCCGCGTCCGACTACGTCAGCGCCCGCGAGCTCGCGATGTAGCTGTACGCGGGCTTCGAGACCACGGCCGAGGCGCGCCGCGTCCGCGTGCCGGTGATGGTCACGACGCGCCCCGCGGGCGCGCTGCTGATGTACGACGGCGAGCCGCTGACGCGCCTCGTGCGCGGCCGCGAAGAGCCGCTCCGCACGCCGGGCCTCGTGCTCTGCGGACCCGGCGGGCCGGTGCGCCTGACCGCGCGGCGCGAGGGCTTCGTCGACCTGTCGATCGCGGTCGACGGCAGGGAGTCCGGCCAGCTCGACCTGGTCATGGAGGTCGTTCCCGAGCGGGTGCTCGCGTTCGATACGCCGGCGCAGACCGGCGTGGGCCTCGGTGGCGGCTGGCTGGCGCTCGGACTGCGCGGCGGGCTGGTCGGCTTCGCGCGCACCGACGGGACCAAGCAACAGGTCGTCGACCTCGGCGGCCTCAAGTCGGCGGAGGGCACGCCCGCGATCGCCAACGGCCGGATCTTCTTCCTGAGCAACGAGGCGAGCATCGAATGCCTGCCCGTCGAGCCGAGCGTCGCGCGCGGCCGCTGGCCCGTGCGCCTGCAGGCGCCCGCCGTGACGCCCTTGTGCCTCGGTGACGGCCGCGTCGCGCTGATCGACAACGACCACGTCCTGCGCGTCTGGGAGCAGGCGTCGGGCCGCGAACTCTGGTCCGCGCAGCTGCCGAGCGCGCCGTCCGGGCCGCCGGCGATCGCGCGCCGCAAGGCCTACGTGGGCACGCGGGACGGCAGCGTCGTCGTCTTCGACGTCAGCGACGGCAGCCAGCTCAACGTGCTGCGCAGCCCCGCAGGGATCACGACCCGGGTGCACGTGCACGGCGACATGCTGTTCTTCGGCTGCGACGACGGCGCCGTGCGCGCGGTCGACTTCGCGGCGGGCGAGGTTTCCTGGGTCAAGACCGTCGGCGACTCCTGCACGGACGCGGGCTTCGTCACCACGAGCGACCACGTGGTGGTCGCCTCGTCGGGGCGCCTCGTTCTGCTGGACCGCGCGAGCGGCGTGCAGGTCGGCGCCGCCGAGCTCGACGCGCCCGTCGTCCAGCTGCAGGCGCAGGGCAACCGCGCGTTCGTGTTCGTGCGGCGTGAAGGTCGCAGCGGCGAGGAGTCGCCCCGCGACGTGCTCGCGGCCGTCGACATCCCGTCTGCCGAGGTGCTCTGGGAGTACGCGCTCGACGCGGTGGGACCCGGCGACGTCGGCGTCGACGGCGTCACCGTCGCCGTGCCGACCCCGCGGGGCGAAGTCGTTCTGTTGCGCTAGGTCGATCGATGAAGCTCATCCAGCGGATCAAGATCTGGAAGGACCTGCGCCGGCTCGAACAGCGGGCCAAGAGCGAGCCGTCGCCGTCGACGTTCGTCGACCTCGGCCAGGTCTACATCAACCTCGGGATGCACGACAAGGCGGAGCGCATGGCCGCCGACGGCCTCGCGCTGTTCCCGAAGTCGATCGAGCTGCGCCAGCTGCTCGACTGCGCCCGCCGCGGCCTGCGGTCCCGCCGCGCCGACGAGCTGCGCGCGAAGCTGGTCCGGCAGCCGGACTCGGCCTCGTTCGAGGAGCTGGCCAAGATCTACGCAGACCTCGGCGACAGCAGCGCGCTGCACCAGCTCTGCAGCCAATGGAGCCTGCGCTTGCCCGAGGACGCGCGCTGCTGCGTCGCGTCCGGTGAGGCGCACCTCGCCAGCTTCTACCGCGACCTGAAGGGTCGCGACGGGATCGAGGCGGTCCGCGCCTTCGAGCGCGCGCTCGAGCTGGACCCCGACGAGCAGCAGGCTCGCCGCATGCTGAGCGAGCTGCTCTACCGCATCGGCGCCGTGCACGACGCGCAGGCGCACCTCGAGCGGCTGCAGTCCGACGCCCCCGACGACGAAGGGCTGCGCCGGCTGCGGACCTACCTCGACGGCCTGCAGGACATGGGCTGCGACGTCGAGGCGCTGCTCGGCGAGGTCGAGCTGCACGGCTCGCTGCTGCACCCCGTCCTGAAGGCCGACCCGCGCGTCACCGGCGGGGTCCGGTCGGCGGCCTCGGTCCGCGCCGGCTTGACGCGCGTCGCCGAACTCCCGGGCGTCGTCAAGGCGACGTTCATCCGGGGCTCCAAGGCCATGGTGAAGGGCGAGATCGCCGACGGGCGCGACCCCTTCCTGCGGGTCGTGCGCGTGACGGCCAAGGCAGCGCACCGCTTCGCGCGCCGCGTCGACCTGGGCAACGCGGCCAAGACGGTCCTGCAGGGCGAGTTCGGCCACATCTGCGTCTGCGTCTACGGCGAGGCGCTGGCTGCAGCGCAGGTCTCCGCCGACGCCGAGACCGGGTTCGTGCTCGAGGAGCTGCAAGAGCTCGTCGCGGGCGCGCTGCACTCCGTGGACACCTAGCAAGACCATGCGTCAGATCCAGGAAGTCATCTCCGAGCTCAAGTGCGCCCCGGGCGTGCGCGGCGCCGCCGTGGTGACCTCCGACGGCCTCGTCGCGGCGTCGGCGCTGGCGACCGGGCTCGACGCCGACGTCATCGCCGGTCTCGCCTCCTACATGATGATGGCGACGGCGCGCAGCCTGCGCGAGGGCGGCTACGGGCCGTGCACGCGGCTGATGCTCAACGCGACCCACGGCAAGGCGGTCCTGGTGGAGCTGGAGGACAGCTACCTGGTCGTGCTCTTCGACCAGTTCGCAGAGGTCGAGCAGGCCGACGTCGAGGTCGACGACGCGGTCGAGCGCATCCAGCAGGCCACCCGGCTCCGGTGAGACGGCCGCCCGGCGACGTTGTCCCGACTCCGGACGGCGGTCCGGTCACGATTTGGGGCACCTGCTCAAGGCGCGGGCGCAGCGTCGCCGATGAACGAGTAGATCCACCTACGTGTCGAGATCGTCGACACGAGGGAACTTCACGCGGACGCCCAAGCCATGGTCCAAATCAACTTCGCCCTCAAAGAGGTCAACTGCAAGGTCGTGTTCTACGGTCCTGGGATGAGTGGCAAGACCACCAACCTGGAGATCGTCCACCAGAAGGCTCCCGAGGAGAACAAGGGCGACCTGACGTCGATCTCCACCGACGGTGACCGCACGCTGTTCTTCGACTTCATGCCGCTCGACCTCGGCAACGTCGCGGGCATGCGGACCAAGTTTCAGCTCTACACGGTCCCCGGCCAGGTCTACTACAACTCGACCCGCAAGCTCGTGCTCCAAGGCGTCGACGGCGTGATCTTCGTCGCCGACTCCGATCCGGAGAAGATGGACGAGAACGTCGAGTCCTACTCGAACCTGATCGAGAACCTCGCCGAGTACGGCAAGGACGTGCGCGAGCTGCCGCACGTGATCCAGTACAACAAGCGCGACCTGCCGAACGCGATGGCGGTCGCCGACATCGACAAGATCCTCAACAAGTTCGGTGTTCCGACCTTCGAGGCGGTCGCCTACACGGGCGAAGGGGTCTTCCCGACGCTGAAGACGCTCGCGGCGATGGTGCTCGAGAGCATCGAGAAGATCGACGGCCGGAACCCGCGCAAGGCCGCGCCCGCTCGCGAGCAGGCCGCGCCCGTCGCGGCGGCTGCCGTTTCGAGCGCGGCTGCGCCCGTCGCGGCTGCTCCGCAAGGCGCACGCCCGGCGCAGCGCCGGCCGGCTGCGCGTCCGCCGGCAGGGCCGCGCCAGGCTGCACCGCGCCAGGGTGCACCGCGCAAGCGTCGGCCGGTCGGGCCGGCGGCCGCAGGAGCAGGCCCGCGCACCGCGGGCGCCCGGCCGACCGGCGTGCGCGCCGGCGCTGCGAGGCGTCCCGCGGCGCAGCAGCCTGCGCCCCAGAAGGCCAGCGTCGGCGTGATCGTCGGCCTGACGGTCTCGCTGTTGGCGGCCGCCGCAGGCGTCGCCTACTTCGTCCTCGGCAACGCCTAGTCGGAGACCTCGCCATGACGGATTCGAATGCCATGTCGCAGAACCAGCGACTGCGACACGATCGCCTGACCTTCTACAAGGAGGACATCGATCGTATCGACGGACTGCTGGCCGAATTCCTCCGACTCTCGGGCGCCAAGTGCGCCCTGCTCATCGACAAGGAGGGCCACCTCGTCACCAAGCGCGGCGAGCTCCACACGATCGACATCGACACGATCTCCGCGCTCGTCGCGGGCTCGTTCGCTGCTACGAAGGAGATGGCGCGGTTGCTCGGAGAAGAGGAGTTCACCGCCATGTTCCACCAGGGTGAGCGGGACAACATCCAGCTCTCGCTGGTCGGCGATCGCACGCTGCTCACGATCCTCTTCGACGACCGCACGACGGTCGGGATGATCCGCCTCTACGCGGGCGAGACCGCCAAGCAGCTGGCCGACATCTACAGCGACGTGCTCGAGCGTGAGCCGCGCGAGGACGGCGGGCTCGACGAGGACTACGGCTCCGACGCGAAGAAGCGGCTGGACAACCTCTTCGACTGAGGTCTCGTGCGACCGTCCGCGCTGCCGCCGCGCACGCGTCGGCGGAGTCGCGGAAGCGAGGGGCGAGAGCCACGCGCAGCGCTGCTGTGCGTGGCTTGTTGCGTTCCGGGTGGTGGCTGCACTTGCCGCGCGTGCCCGGCCGACGGGCTGCCGCTGGCCGTCCAGTTGCCGGGGCGACTAGCGGTTACGGGCAGGTCACGGGCAAACAAAACAAAAAACTCTCCGCGCGGGGGGGGGATCGCGAGACCTTCGCTAAAGGCATCATGCATGATTTGATTTGTCAGGCATATCTAGGGATTCGCATTCATATTCGGCGCGCCGTCTTGTCACTATCTCTTGTTGGCATGGGCAGTTCCGATGAATTCCCCCGGGCCGTTGGCCGATCACTACCTTCGGCCGGAACTTGGTGGGTCTACATCCGTGGACCTCGGACCCGGTCTCCAACCAAACCCTAACAAGGACCAAGCAATGGCTGCCAAGAAGAAGGCTAAGAAGAAGACCGCCAAGCGCCCCGCGAAGA
>JBERSB010000379.1:0-3376 GCA_041236755.1 Luminiphilus sp.
GGTGGCGGGGTCTGCCATGAGCGATGGTGTAGCGCCGCGCGCGCCGACGGACCAGCGCCTGCTCGCGGCGGCTAGGCGCCTGGGCCCGAGAGCCCCCGGACCGCCTCTTCGACGTCGCCCTTGCTGCCGAGGAACAGCGGCGTGCGCTGGTGCAGCTCCTCGGGAACGATGTCGAGGATCGGCCGCTCGCCGTCGCTCGCAGCGCCGCCGGCGCGCTCGCACAGATACGCGAGCGGCGCGTTCTCGTAGAGCAGCCGCAGCTTGCCGCGCGGCTTGTCGGCCGTGCCGGGATACATGTAGATCCCGCCCTTGAGCAGCGTGCGGTGGAAGTCGCCGACCAGCGCGCCCGCGTAGCGCGCGGCGCGCTTGCCGCTGTCTGCCTCCTGGCGTCGGAACGTCGCGACCATGTCCTTGGTCTTGTCGTCCCACTGCACCTCGTTGGCCTCGTTGACCGAGTAGGCGCCCTTGCCCTCGGGGATCTTCAGGTCGGGGTGCGTCAGGAAGAACGTGCCGATCGAGCGGTCTAGCGTGAAGCCGTTCACCGGGCCGCCCGCCGAGTAGACCATCATCGTGCACGGGCCGTAGAGCACGTAGCCTGCGGCGACGATGTTGCGGCCCGACTGGAAGAACTCGTCGGGACGGACGGGCTTGCCGACCTCCGCGCGCTTGTAGATGCAGAAGATCGTGCCCATCTGCCCCGCGACGTCGACGTTGCCCGAGCCGTCCAGCGGGTCGGTCGCGATCAAGTACTTGCCGTCCTCACCGCCGGGGAAGACGTGGATGTCATCCATCTCTTCCGACGCGATCGCCGCCACCATCGGCATGTTCTCGAAGACCTGCAGCATGGTGTCGTTGCTGATGACGTCGAGCGCGCGCACGTCTTCTCCCTGGACGTTGCTGGTGCCCGTGTAGCCGAGCTTGCCGACGAAGCCCGCGCGCATGATCTCGCTGGCGAGCATCCGCGCGACGAGGCTCATGCGGTTGAGCACGGTCGAGAGGCCGCCGGTCGCGTGCGCGCTGGCCTGGTCGCGGAAGAACTGTTCGCTGAGGGTGGAGCGGTTCATGGCGTGGCTAGTTGAACGCAATCGCGACCGGACTCCAAGACCAGCGCGCCGTCAGGGCCGCTCGACCCGCAGCGCTGCCGGATCGAGCGCACCGTCTCGCAGCACCAGCAGCACCTGCGTGTCGACGTCCACGCGCTCCCGCGCGACGCGCCCCGCGTCGCCGTCGGACATGACCAGCGTCTCCCCGGCGCGCGCCGCCCACAGCACGCGATCGTCGCCGAGCACCGTGACGCCCTCCTCGGCGATCCGAGGCGGCCGGACGCCGCGGCCGCGGCGCCAGTAGAGGCGCATGGCGTCGGGGCTCGCAGCGCCGGCCGTGGCCGAGCGCACGGCGAAGCGCGCGACCTCCACGAGATCCTGCGACGCGTCGAACTCCTGCCCGAAGAAGCGCCCGCTCGCGTGCGGCACGGCCGGGTCCCGGGCGAACTGCGCCGGCCCGTCGAGCACGAACCGGACCTGCTGCGCATCGAGCCAGGCGTCGAGCTCCCCCGCGCGCAGCGCTGCGAAGCTGCGCCGGTCGACGACGCCGTCGAGGTTGACGACCCCGCGGCGCCGTGCGTCGTCTGCCGTCACGTCGGCGAGGAACGTCACGATGCCGCTGTTGAAGCAGCCGACGCGGTCTCGCGCCGGCACGAAGCGGTGCAGCTCTGCGCCCGCCGCCGCCATCGCGCGCTACCCCGCGAGCGGTTCGGGTCGGACGCGACCGCTGTCGACGAGCTGCAACACCGGCAGCGCCAGCAGCACCAGCCGCCATCTGCCGAGCCGGTGCACGGCGACGAACGCCGCGACGGCGACCGGTGCCAGGTAGTAGTCGCGCGGATACCAGCGCACCGCCCAGTGCAGCGCGACGACGGCGCCGAGCCCGAGCGCAAAAGCGAGCACCCCAGCCGGGAGCGCCCGCCGGCTCGCGGCCGGGCGCAGCGCCAGCAGCAGCGCGCACCACAAGGGACACAAGAGGTCGTGCGCGCCGAGCAGCGCCGCGAGCGCTACAGCCAACAGCGGCGCGAAGCGCAGCGCGCGTGGCACGAAGGGGCGCAGCAGCAGGAACGCCACAGCCCCGAAGCCGAACGCCGACGCCGTGTGGAACGGCCCGCCGAGCAGGACCGGCCGCGTGAACCACCACTGCGCTCGCCAGAATCCCCAGGCCTCCTCGAGGTTGGCGTGCCACAGCCACGCCATCGGCGCCGCCGAGTCCTGCAGCAGGCCACCGCCGAACCAGAGGTTGGGTGCCGCCAGCGCCGCGAACGCCAGCAGCGGCGCGCCCAGCGCGCGCCACCACCCGTCGCCGCGACGGCACCACGCCAGCAGCACCACCACGCAGAACAGGTCGCTGCGCGCCAGCGTCGCGGTGACGCACAGCGTGACGAACCACCGCTGCCGCGCGTGGCGCGCCGCGTAGAGGCCGGTGGCCGCCAGCCCAGCGAGCGCGGTCTCCTGGCCGTTCTGGGCCTCGCGCAGCAGCAGCGGATGGCCGAGCCAGCACAGCGCGAGCACCGCGCCGGTCGCGCGGTCCCGCGGGATGCGCCACCACGCCGCCGCGGCCGCGACGTGCAGCGCGCCGCCGACGAACGGCGCGGCCCACAGCGCACCTGCCCCGAACAGCCAGGCGACCGCCGCCAGCAGCAGCGTCCAGAGCCACTGCACGCCCGACGTCGAGACCCCGTCGCTGACGACCCCGCCGCGGCCCGAAGCGAAGTTGGCCGCCCACGCATACTCGTAGAACGCGTCGTCGCGCACCCTGGTCGCGAGGTCAGGGCTCCAGGTCCACCAGCAGAAGAGCCCCCACGCGGCCGCGGCGACGGCGGCCGCGACGGCGAGCAGCGTGAGCTTGGCGGCGGAGCGGTGCATGCAGCGAGCGGGCGACGATAGCTCAGCCCGCGCGCCTGCTCGAACAGGATCGAGCGGCTGCGCGCCGATAGGACCTTCACGGCGACCCCCGCCGGCCAAAGACACGCCCCTGATGCCGAGACCTGCCGACAGCCGACCGCGCCCGCCCAGGACGGTCGGCGCTGCCCTGGCGGTGCTGCTGGCGGCAGCAGCCGTGACCTCGTGGCCGGGCGCGTCGACGTCGCCTGCGCGCCGCGGCCCCGACGCGCTCGAGCAGACGAGCGCACCCGCACGCGGCGGCGCGCGGCGCGCGCACGCCGCGACGCCGGACGCCGCGCCGATCCGGGCCCCGGCCGCACCGCCGGCCCGCGCGCACGCGCAGGGCCTGTTCGGGCGCGTGGTGGACGCGGACGGCTATCCGGTCGAAGCGGCCTTTGTGCACCTGACCGAAGCGCTCGGCTCGCGGCCCGGCGTGCTGGCGCTGG
>JBERSB010000380.1:0-2387 GCA_041236755.1 Luminiphilus sp.
CTGCGGAGTTCCGGCCCCCACTAAACCGTGGTGGCCAAACGCGCGGCCCGCGTCACCCCGGTGACGCGGGCCGCTTTGCATGGGTGGCGAGGCCTCGTGAGGAGATGGCCTCGTCGGCTACCAACCCCAGGTCCCGGGGGCGCCCTTGAAGCCGCGTTCACCGCCCTGGATCCAGCTGTTGATCCAGCCGCCGTAGAAGTCCCCCTCCTGCCGCGCGACCTGCTCGCCGTCCACCTCGCAGACGTCCAGCGGGCCCGCGTAGAACGCGAAGAATCCGCGCAGCGCCGCGAACCGCCCCGTCGGCTCCGGGTAGGTCCACGCGACGCCATCGACCACCGGCGCATCGGGCAGCGCCAGGTCGAAGTAGCGGGCCAACCCCTTCCACTCGCAGCCCGTCGGCCGGCGTCGGCTCGGCTGCAGCGCTGCGCGGCCGGCGTCGGTCAGCGCGGCCTCGTGCAGGTAATAGGTCGGCGGGTGCGTGGTCTCGAGCACGCGCAGGGCCTCGGTCGCGCGCAGGAGTTCGACCCCGTGATGCGCGATCCGGATCGAGCCTGAGAAGACTTCGAGCCGCGGCGGCCGCGGGTAGTCCCACACGTTCTCTACGGCGCGATCGCTCACGTCTGCGGATCGCCGTGGCCGCGTCGCCGGATGCACCTGGAACGGCGCTGCAGGCGGCCTATACCTGCCGTGCATGCGTGACGAAGGCAGCTACACCTGTGACTCGTGCGGCGAGGAGGTCGTCGTCCCGATCGACTGGTCGGCCGGGTCCCGCCAGAGCTACGTCGAGGACTGCCCGGTGTGCTGCAACCCCAACGTCATCCACGTCGAGCTCGCCGACGGCGAGGCCTACCTGCGCAGCGAGCCCGAGCAGGACCGCTGACCGCGCTCAGCGGCCGAACACGGCGCGCGCGCGCAGCCGCACGGACTCGACCGGGTCGTCACGGAGCGCCTGCTCGAGGGCCTCGGAGACCTCGCCGTCCTGCGGCCAGTGCTGCAGCGCCGCGTAGCGCACGACGGGGTCCGGGTCGCGTAGCGCGGCCGTAGCGTCGTAGGGTCCAACGCGGGCCATGCCTGCGCGCAGCATGCCTACGTGCAGCGAGCGCCGCTCTTCTGCGTCGCCTGCGAGCGCCGCGCGCACGGGCGCCTCGAGGCGGGGATCCCAGACCTCCAGCGACGGCGCCTTCGACCCACGCTCGGCGCCGCGTGCGAGCCAGCGCTCGAACCGCTGGATCTGCCGGAGCTGCGCGCGGCGCTCCCGCTCCTCGCGGCCCAGCGCGCCGCGCTCCTCTCGCTCTGCAAGCTCTTCGTCGGACATCGCGTCCATGTTCGGAGCGATGTCGAAGACCGCGCGCCCGAGCCAAGAACCCACGAACGCCACCGGCGTGAACCCCGCGCGCACGGGTACGGCCGCGAGCTGCGTGTAGTACTCGCCCTCGAAGTCCAGCTTGTCGGGATCCCAGAGCTCCTTGGCGTCGTACCAGGCGTCGTCGATGACGGCCGCGGGGTGCGCCACCAGCACGTCACACAGGATCGCGCCGAACCCGAGCGGCACGGTCACGGGCAGGCTGGAGTAGAACCAGCCGTCCTCGACCGGCACCACCCGCTCCTCGAAGGCGCGCCAGACCGGGCGGTTGTCCGGGTTGGACCACGCGCACGAACCGAGCACGCACACCAGCGGCCACGCACAGCGCCAGACGCTCAGAGACCTCATCGATCGTCCTCCTCGCCGACGCCGCGGGGCTGCCAACCCGGGTGGTCGTCGATGTCGAACACCGCGCGCAGGCACCAGTCGACGACGTACACCGGCCCCGTCGCGACCGCCGCGAGCGGCGTGAACAGGATGCGCCGGAACCGCGACTCCTTGTCGAAGTCCCACAGCACGTCGACCGTGTCCCGCCAGGCGTCGTCGAACTGCGTCGCAGGGTGCAGCAGGACCGCGTCGACCGCGCCCGCGGCGAGGCCGGCGGGCAGCGCGACCGGCGACGCCAGCCAGCGCGCCTGGGTCGTCGAGGGCGCGTAGTGCTCGTCGAGGTGGTTGAGCGCGCGTCGTCGATCTTCGTTGCCCATGGCGCAGCCCAGGAGGAGCACGAAGACGAGCGGCGTCGCGCTGCGGGCGCGCCTGCATACAGCCTGCGTCATGGCTGCAGACTACGCGCAGATTCCGCGAGGAAGAAGTGATCCTGCGCGCCGCAGGCCACGTTGCAGGGAGGAGAGCGCCGCCTCGGTCCGCGCTGCACTTCGCAGCGGGAGGCGCGCGACTCGAGCTGATGCGCGCAGCGGCGCGCAGGAGATGACCTCGTGAACACGTCCCAGCTACCGGTGCGTACGCGGCGCGACGACGCCAGCTTCCAAGACGCCATGGCCGCGCACCTGCGGCAGTCGCCCGC
>JBERSB010000381.1:0-2251 GCA_041236755.1 Luminiphilus sp.
TCCGCATCGTAGGGGCAGTGTCCGACGTAGCGGCTCGCGCCCCTGCAGAGAGGAGGCTCCTCCGCGGTGCGGCCGGAGGGCTCGCTTCGGTCCGCTCAGCGTATGATCCGCCGCAACGCGACCCCGAGAGCGGCCCGGAGACAACTTTCCGGCGCCCGCGACCCTGGCCGCGAGGCGCCGCGCGCCCTATTCCACCAAGACCCATGATCGCACGAACACTCCTGCTCACCGTCACCCTGCCGCTGGTCGGGTTCGCCTGCTGCGGCCCCGAGACCCGGACGGCGCCCGCTGCTGCGGCGCCCGGCGGCGTGGCCGAGGCGGCGCCCGCCGCCAACGTCCAGGACGACAACGAGCCTGTGCCCAGCGCCGCCAACCCGACGAACGAGATGCCCGATCCTCGAGACGCCACCGAGTCCCCGTCCGACGCCGACACCCCTGCCACCGAGGTCGCCACCTTCGGCGGCGGCTGCTTCTGGTGCACCGAGGCCGTGCTCGAGCAGCTCGACGGCGTGCAGGACGTCACCTCGGGCTACATGGGCGGCGAGGTCGACGACCCCACCTACCAGCAGGTCTGCAGCGGCACGACCGGCCACGCCGAGGTCGTGCAGGTCACCTTCGACCCCGAGGTCATCAGCTACGAGAAGGTGCTCGAGTGGTTCTTCCGCTCGCACGACCCGACCACGCTCAACCGCCAGGGCTACGACGTCGGCACGCAGTACCGCTCGGCGATCTTCTTCCACAGCGAGGAGCAGCACCGGACCGCGCTCAAGCTGATCGAGGCGATCGCGCCGAACTGGGACGACCCGATCGTCACCGAAGTCACCGAGGTAACCACCTTCTGGTCGGCCGAGAAGTACCACCAGGACTACTACCGCGGCAACACCGGCCAGCGCTACTGCCGCGCCGTGATCCTGCCCAAGCTCCAGAAGCTCGGCCTCGACGTGAAGGGCAAGGAAGCCGCCAAGCGCTGAGGGCTACGCTCAGCGCGTCCAGCGCTGCTCCTGGACCTGCACTTCGTCGGCGCCGGCACCCTCCCAGATGGTGACGCGGACCTCGGCGCGGTCGCGCACGTCGAGGTCGAGGCGGAACGGCCGGCCCGCGGGCGTCAGCGCGTCGACGAGCGTGCCCCGCATGCCGATCACGAACGGCTCGTCCGTCGGCGCGCCCTGGCAGTCGACGGACCAGGTCGTCGCGGTGTCGCGCCACGACGCGGTGTAGACGCCCTTCAAGGTGTCGAAGCCCACGATCTGGTGCGCCAGCAGCTCGTTGCCCGAGAGGTCGAGCTCGAAGTCCAGCGCGACGTAGCGGCCGTCGAGCAGCGCGCGCCCCGCCACCGATCCACGGTCCTCGTGCGCCGCGCCGTCGGGGCCCGTCGTGCGCAACAGGACCTTCCAGCTGCCGCCGAGCCGCCGCAGCACCTCGTGCTGCGGCGCGGTCTGCGACAGCTCGCGCGCCCGCTGCAGCGCGGCGGCGTCCGGGCGGCGCTGCTTGGGCTTGGGGTCCTGGCCGAAGGCCGCAGCCAGACACAGCGCGGCGAGCACGAACAGCAGCGACACGTTCCGGGTCGTCATGCCGCAAGCGTGACGTTGTGTGCAGCCGACGTCCAGCAGAGGATGTCCGCGCATGCCGCACCCCCCAGCCGACGAACGCCGCACAGCGACGCTGGGCAACGGCCTCTTGGTGACAGCACTCTGCCTGGTTTGGAGCAGCACCTGGTGGGCCATCCGGATCGGCCTCGAGGAGCAGCCGCCGCTGTCGTCGTGCGCGGTGCGCTTCGCGATCGCCGGGGTCGCGATGGCGCTGCTGGCCCCGCGCCTGCGCGCGCGCGAGCGGGCGCCGGCGCCGCCGGTGTGGCTCTGGGTGGTCTGCGGCCTGACCAACTTCAGCGCCGGCTACGGCGTGCTCTACGTCGCCGAGACGGTCGTGCCGTCGGGCATCGCGGCGGTGCTCTGGGCGATCTTCCCGCTGCTGATGGCCGGCAGCGCGACGTGCTTTCTGGGCGAGCGGCTGCGGCTCGTCCAGTGGCTCGGGTTCGCGGTCTCGTTCGCGGGCATCGTGGTCGTGTTCTCCGGCGACCTCGGCGGCGTCGACGAGGGCAACGTCGGCTACGCGTGGCTGCTGCTGCTGAGCCCGTTGATCGCGACGTTCGGCACGACGCTCGTCAAGAAGTACGGCAGCCACGCGAGCTCGGTCGTGCTCAACAGAAACGGCATGCTGCTCGGCGCCGCCGCGCTGGCCGTCGCGGCGTTCG
>JBERSB010000382.1:0-2601 GCA_041236755.1 Luminiphilus sp.
CTTCGTCGGTCGCCTGGCTGAACCGGAAGTCCGGTCGGTGCACGCCCGGCCAGTGCGTGTGCCCGACGAAGCACGGACCGTCCACGTAGGTGAACAGCTGGTGCATCTTCTCGGGCTCGAGGAACCCATCGCTCTTGAGCACGTACTCCATCACCGGGTCGCGCGGGGAACCGTGGTAGAACTTGAAGCCGTAGTCCTCCATGCGCTCGGGCAGGCCCTTGAGGAAGTCGTGGGCCCGCCTGCGACCGGGCCGCAGCCATGACGGCTGCAGCTGGCGGCGGGTGTAGACCAGCGCGTCACGCGCGAGCGGGTTGAACTCTTCTGCGGCGTGGAAGAGCCCAGTCGTGGTTTCCCAGCAGCGTCCACTTGCAGCGCTCCATGACCATCTGCGTGACCGGCAGCGGGTCCGCCCCGTAGCCCACCACGTCCCCCAGGCACACCACGTCCTGGACCTGAAGCTCGTCAATGCGCGCGAAGGTCGCCTGCAGGGCCTCCAGGTTGCTGTGCAGGTCCGAGATGATCGCGAAGGTCGCCAACGTCAGGCCTCCGATCCCGGTGTGCGCCCGGGCAGCTGGTCGAGCGCCGCCTCGATCGCGTCGTGCAGCCGGCGTTCGGCCTCGTTGAGGCTCATCTGCAACGTCGCGCCGGCTGCCTTCTTGTGGCCGCCGCCGCCGAACGCGCCCGCGATCTGCTGCACGTCGAGGTCGCCGCGCGCGCGCAGCGAGCACTTCACCGCGCCGTCGAAGCGCTCCTTGAGCAGCAGCACCACCTCGACGCCGTCGATCGAACGCAGCGGCTCGAGCACGGCGTCGGTGTCGAAGTCCGCCTTGCTGCAGCGCTCGACCAGCGACTTGTCGAGGCTGACGGCGGCGAGGCGGCCCCTGCAGAGCAGGCGGTGACGCGTGAGCGCGTCGGCCAACACCTGCGGCGACTGCGGGTGGTTGCGGCGGTAGATGGCGTCGTAGACGCGGGCCGGCTCGACACCCAGCGCGATCAGCTCGCTCGTCATCTCGAACACCTCGGCGTCCGCGTTGGAGTAGCGGAACCACCCGGTGTCCGAGACCAGCGACAGGAACACGCCCTCGGCGGCCTCCTTGGTCAGCGGCACGTCGAGCTCGCGGAACAGCCGACGCACCAGCGCGCCGGTCGCCGCGGCGGTCGCGTCGACGTAGTTGTGGGCGCCGTCGCCGTGCTCGCTGCCGACGTGGTGGTCGATCACCGCAATGGGTTTGCCGGACGCGCCGATCGCGCGCCCCAGGCCGCCGACGCGCGACAGCTGCGAGCAGTCGAGCAGCACGGCCACGTCGAACTCGGGCAGCGCCTCGCTGCTGCGCCAGCAGCCGAACTGCGTGTGCTCCTCGAGGAAGTCAAAGCTGCCGATGAGCGGATCCGGGTTGACGATGTGGACCTCCTTGCCGAGCGCGCGCAAGAGGTGCGAGAGCGCCGTCTGCGCGCCGACGCAGTCCCCGTCGGGGTTCTCGTGGCCGGTCAGCAGGAAGCTCGCGTGCGAGCGCAGGAGATCAGGGAGCGTGGACACCTCCACGAACTCTAGGCGCGGCGCTCGCGCCGCTCAACGATCGCGGGAGATGCGCCGGCTGACGCCGCCGAGCACGACGCGCGCGAGCTCGCCGCGGCCGTGCACGAAGCGCTCCAGCACCTGCTGCCAGTCGCCGTCCAGGCGCACGACGACGAGGTCCGCGCGGCGGCCTCGCCGCAGCGCGCCGTGCGCGCCCCCGAGCGAGCGGCCGCCGCCGCGGGTCGCGAGATCGAACAGGCTCACAGGCGACAGGGACGGCCAGAGCTTCGCCGCCGCCCGGAGCTCGGCGCGCATCGACATGCTCCGGTTGCTCGCGCGCGAGTCGGTGCCGAGCGCGACCGGCACGCCGCGTCGCAGCCACGCCGGCACGTCCGGGGCCTCGCGCCCGAAGTAGTCGATGGTGCCGGGACACACCGCGATCGACGCGCCGCTCGCGGCGATGCGCGCGAGGTCGCCGCGCTCGAGCGCCTGGCAGTGCACGAGCTGCGTCGTCGGCCGCAGCAGCCCCAGGCGCTCCAGGTAGCGGACGGCGCCGCACCCCGGCGGCCGGTAGCCGTCCGGCATGCGTCCGAGCCGCTCGAGCAGCTCGGCGAACGGCCCGCCGCCGCTGCGCAGGAACTCCTGCTCCTCGGGCAGCTCGGCGCAGTGCACGGCGAGGTGGCGGCTGCGGGCCGCAGCGGCACGGACCAGGTCAGCCGAGACCGAGTACGGCGCGTGCGGCGACAGCCCGGCGGCCATGCTGCGCGTCGTCGTCGGCCACGCAGCGCGCGCGTGCGCGGCTGCCGCGCGCGCGTCGAGGTGGAAGCCCGTCAGCTCGCGGTAGCAGCGGCCCGCGACCGGGACGCGGCGCCGCGCGCGCGGGGTCAGCCCCGTGGAGTCGATCTCACCGACGGCAGTGACGCCCGACGCGAGCAGCTCCCGCAGGTGTCGCTCGGCGCACGCGGCGAGCGCTATCGCAGAGCAGGCGGCGCGCGCCTCGATCACCCGAACGACCCACGGCAGGAACCGGCGCTCGGCTCGCGGCAGCGCGGGCAGCTGCAGGTGCGCGTGCGCGTTGACGAGGC
>JBERSB010000383.1:0-3736 GCA_041236755.1 Luminiphilus sp.
TTGTTGAACTCCCACCACGTGTGCCACTTGAAGCCGTTGGTCGCGTCGTCGGGCGAACCCGTGTTCGGACGCGGAGCCGAAGGACCCGAGGAGATCCCTGGCACGACCACCGGCAACCCCGCACCCGGACCGCGGTACTGGCCGCCGTGTGCGTACGCCACAGACGCGAGCGACATCACGAGCAGCGGCGACAGCTTGGAGGCGTGCATGACGGTCGTCACAATCTACCGGTCAGAAGGGCTGGGGTAACCCGCGCGCGGCGGACCTCGTCCGCTCAGAACATCAGCCGCACAGGCGGCGACCGCTCGATGAGGGCGCCGCCGCCCGCGTTGGCGACGCATACGCGCGCGAGCGCGACCCGACCTCGCAGCGCCGGCAGCTGCGGCCAACGCAGCTCCATCCGCACCGCGCCGTCCGCCTCGACCTCGCTGACGGTGCGTGCCCCCAGCGAGCCCCGCCAGTCGCCCCATGCCACCACCGGCGCCGCGAGCGGTTGGCGTAGCCACGGCTCAAAGCCGCCCGGCGAGCGCGGGATCCAGGCGTGCGGGCGGTCCATCGCCAGCTCCAGCACGGCGAGGCTCCCCGGCGGCATAGGCGTCCACGCGTGCAGCGTCGCCGCACGCGCAGTCTGCACGACCGCGGCGCTGGCCAGCGGCTCACACGGCGGACCAACCGCGAGGTCCTGGAGCGCAGGGCGCGGGCCACGCCACGCGACGCCGCAGGCACCCTCGCTGATCGCACCGTCGAAGCAGCGGACCAGCGGCGCGTCGTCGAGCAGGCCCTCAAGCCTGAACCCGTCGATCTGCAGCGCGGCTTCGGCGCGCTCTGCACCGTCCGGCAGCGGCGCACGCTGGAGCACCAGCCGGTCGCCGCCGAGCACGCGTTCGAGGCGCGCTTCAGCCTCGCCCCAGTCGAGCACGAACGCGTAGCAGCTGCCGTCGCCGTCGGCCCGGGCGAGCAGCGCGAGGGCTGCGGCGCGCGCGCCGCGCAGCGCCGTCACCGACAGCCGACGGTCGCGCGCTGTCGCCGCGGCGCCGACGCCCATCTGCATGCTCCATGCAGCTCCGAGCGCGCAGCTCTGGGGTTCGTCTGCGAGCGCCAGCGGCGCACCCCGATCGGGCTCGCCGCGCGCCACGCCGAGCACGACGGCGCTGCCGACGGGCGCAGCGAGGCGCAGCGAGCCGGGCTTGCCCGAGGCAGTCGCCGCGAAGTGCACGCGGTAGGCTCCGGGATCGAGCATGCGCACCTCGCCCGCCTCCACCAACGCGCGTGACGGCCCGACCGCGCGCGCGCGCAGGCCGCCGCCTTCGAGCTGCCAGGCGCTCTGGCCGCACGCGGCGACAGAGATCGCGGCGCACGCCGCGAGCGCGCGAGCCGCTGCCTTCATTCGGGCCGCGCCTCGTTCGCGCGCAGCATGTTGCAGAACAGCGCTCCCTGCTCGCGCGCGTCGTCGAGGGCCACGTGCGTGTAGGGCAGGTCGTCGCGCCACTCCGACGGCAGCGCGTCCAGCACGCAGTCGCGGAAGGGCTGCCTCGTGACGGCCATCGCGTACGACTTGATGTCGAGCGCCGAGTGCCCGAACACCGACCCGTCCGTGAACCGCTGCAGGTACCAGTAGACCCACATGAAGTCGAACGCCGCGGGGAGCCCGACGAGCACGACGCGGCCGGGCAGCTGCTGCACCCACTTCGCGTAGCGCGGGATCGCTTCGGCTGGGTCTTCGGGGTTCTCGCGGGCCTTCGCCAGCGCGTCCTTGTGACCCTCCCACCACAGCATCGTGCGCGGATGCGGCGCCGCGCCGGGCAGCGGCTCGAGGTTGACGGTGAACTCGTCGACGACGGTCTTGTCTCTGCGGAGCGCGACCGAGGCGAGGCTCAGCATCGAGTGCGGGCCCGGGATCGGGCCGTCGGCCTCGATGTCGGTGCTGACGTAGATCTCTTCTGGCATGCGGCGTGCACCCATCTTGCCGCAGGCGGCCGCGCGTCCCAGCGCCGGGCGCTCCGATCGCGGACAATCCTCGCGCGGCTCAGCGCCGCTCGGCGTCCGGTCCGAGGGTGACCACGACCGGGTAGTGGTCGGAGACCTGCTCGAGCGCGCCGCCGCGGGGCAGCTCGGCCGCGCGAGCACGCGCGAGCAGCCTCGGCGCGAGCAGCACGAAGTCGATACGCTCCAGGAAGCCGCGCTGCGCCTCCTCGGTCTTCGCGTGTGCCAGCAAGCGTGTCGGGAACGTACCCATCGCGGCAGCCGGCTCGCCGAGCATGCGGTACGCCGCGTCGGTGACGCCGGCGGCCTCGAACCGCGCGAGCACGCCGTAGTCGAACGTGCGCGCGCCGATCAGGTTCTTGCCCTCGGCGCGGCGCGCGATCAGCGGCGCCTGCCCGTCCAGGTGCGCGCAGTCGAGCGGATGGTGCGCGTTGAAGTCGCCGAGCACGACGAGGTCGCGACCCTGCTCGACGAGCTTCGCGACGAGCGGCGCGAGCACGGCGACTTCACGCCGACGGAACCGCCAGTCTCCCGGGTGCAGGTGCACGACGAGCACGTCGAGGCCCGCGGTGCGCGCGTGCAGGTAACCGTGGTGCATGCCCTTCAAGCGGCGCTCGACGACCTCGATCGGCGTGCGTGCGGTCAGCGCGACCGGATAGCCCTGTTCCTTGGCCATGACCGCGTGCTCGTGACCCCAGGCGCGAGAAACCTCCTGCAGCCGGGCGGCCGTGAAGCCGTTGACCTCTTGGAGCGCGACGACGTCCGGGGCCTCGCGCTGCAGCCAGCGCTGGGCCGGCTCGACCTGCGTGCGGTCGAGGAAGCCGCGGAGCACGTTCCACGTGACGACTTTGGTCGATCGCGACGGACGGTCCTCCTGCGCCGCGACGCCGTAGCCGACCAACAGCAGCAAGACGATCCGCAACCACAGGACTCGGGTGCAAGGCATGCCGGCAGGCTAACCGCGCGGGCCGCCCCGGGCTGCGCGTTGCATCGGACGCGCAGGTGGCGGAGAGTCCACGCATGCACTGGCAGCGAGCCAAGGCCCTGCAGGCGGGCGACGAGGTCGCTGTGGTCCTGCCGTCCAGCGCGGTCCGCGACGCGGAGGCGTTCGAGCGCGGCCTCGACCGGCTGCGCGGCTGGGGGCTGCACCCGACCGTGCTTTGCGAAGGCGGAGCCAACGATGGTCTCGACTGGCCCGAGGGCGGCGCGGTCGCCGCCGACGACGCCGCCAGGAAGAACGCGCTGCAGCAGGCGCTCCGTGAGCCGCGGTTCCGCGCGGTGTTCTGCGGGCGCGGCGGCTACGGCGCTGCGCGGCTGCTGGGCGACCTGGACTGGGCGCCGCTGCGCGAAGACCCCAAGCCCATCGTGGGCTACAGCGACATCTCCGCGCTGCTGAGCGGCGCGGCCCGCGAAGCAGGCGTGGTCGGCCTGCACGGCCCGATGGTCGCGACGACGGCGGCGCTGGATCCCGGCGACGACGGCTGGGAGCTGCAGCGGCGGCTGCTCACCGAGGCCGACCGTCCGGCGGTGCTGCCGGCTGCAGGTGGCGCGCGCGCGCTGTGCTCAGGCGTCGCCGAGGGCACCCTGGTCGGCGGCAACCTCGCCGTCTTGCAGGGGCTCCTCGGGACCCCGTGGGCGCCGCCGACCGACGGCGCGCTCCTGTTCCTCGAAGACATCGGCGAGGCCCCCTACCGCGTGGACCGCATGCTGACGCAGCTGCGCCAGTGCGGCGTGCTCGAGCGCGTCGCGGGCG
>JBERSB010000384.1:0-3523 GCA_041236755.1 Luminiphilus sp.
ACCAGGCCCTTGTCGTTGGTGCCGACGAGCTCGACCTGCTGGAAGCGGGCGTCCAGCAGGCCGCGCAGCCGCGTCGCCCGCCACCGCACGTCGGTCCCCGCCTGCTCGAGCAGCCGGCTCAGCCGCGCGCTCCACTGGCGCCGCGAGCCAGGATCGAGGTCCCCGGGGCGATCCTTCGACGCCGCGGCGGCGACGGGATAGGCGCCCTCCGCGCGGACCAGGAACGGCAGGCGCTGCTCGAACAGCGGGCCGTCGACGTCGTCGAAGTGGATCGCGAAGCCTTCCTCGGGCAGCGCGGCGCGCTCGCCGTCGGTGCTGCGGAAGCCGTCGAAGAACCGCAGCTCGAGGCGCCCTTCTGCGCGCGCGAGCGTCGCGGTCATCCGCGCGGCGTTGAAGAAGGCCACGCCCAGACCGTCCTGTGCGACGTCGAGCATCTCGACGCCGTGCAGGCCTTCGGCGTCGACCGCCGTCGCGCGCAGGAAGCGCTGCGCGCCGAACCCCTCCACGCGAAGACACTCGTGCAGCGCGTTGAGGCACGCCCGCACGCCTGCAGGCATCGGCCGGCGCGCGGCGGCCGCGCGCGCCTCGGAGGCGCGGACGCGCTGCGCCAGCTCTTCGCTGCGCTCCTCGAGCAGCGCGCGCAGAGAGGTGAGCTGCTCTTGCGTCGCGTGCAGCTCCAGCTGCAGCCGCGTGTAGTCGGACAGGTCGACCGGCGCTTCGAAGACCGCCGGCGGCGGCGCCGGAGCCTGCTCGGCAGCCGGCTCGTCTGCGGCGTCGCCTGCTGCAGTCTGTTCGCCTGCAGCCCCGTCACCTGCGGGCGCAGCCGGCGCCGCGCGCTGCGCCCGCCGGGCGCGCGCGGCGAGCAGCGCGCGGCGCTCGAAGTCGCCGGCGAGCTCCGCCAGCTGCTTGGTCTCGAGCACGAGCCACGCGAGCGCGGCGAGCAGGGCGACCAGGACGAGGTAGTGGGGCCAGCGCATCGCGGATGACTCAGACGGCGCCGCGCGGCGGGTCTTCCCCGCGCGCGCCGCGCGCTACCACTTGTCGTTCTTGTGCTTGTTGTACCAAGCCTGCCACTTGTTGAAGGTGTCGAAGTCCTGCCCGGTGAGCCGCTTCATCGTGTCGTTCCAGGGCCCGTCGACGGCGGCCAGCCGGTCGCGCGCGTTCTGCGCGATCACGTTGGTGCCGAGCTGGGAAGCCGCCTCCTTGAGCGATCCCCACTTGATGATCAGGCCGCTGACGATCTCGCGACGCAGCTTCTGGCTCGACTCACCGTAGTTGCCCAACGCCTTGCCCGCAGCGGCCTGCAGCGCCGCCTCAGGGCTGCGCCGCGCCTCGTCGAGCAGGAACTTGACCGTCTTCTCGTCCTTGGTCCGGCCGACGTTGATCAGCAGCTTCTCGCGCAGCGGGATCCACTCGGGCTTGTCCGGGAACCGCTTCTTCTCGTAGGCGCTCTTGAGCGCCTTGGCCCCGTCGCTGCCGTGACGACCCAGCGCCTCGGCGGTCGCCATGTAGAGCTGCGCCTTGTCGGCAGGCCGCAGGCGGTCCTTGCTCAACAGCGCGTCGAGGCCCTTGACGATGGCCTTCTGATCCTTCGCGTTGAGGCCCTTTTCCTGCTTCTGCATCAGCACGTCGATGACCCCGACGCCCTCGGCGTCGCGCGCGAACTTCTTGTCCTTGCCCACCTCCTTCAGCAGCTTGAGCTTGGCGGGGACGTCCGGGTCGTCCGGGATCTTCTTGTCGTTCTGGGCTGCGGCCGGCGACGCCATCGCGAACAGGACGGCCGTCACGAGCAGGACGGGACTACGTGGTGTGCTTCTCATCTGTGACACCCTCTGGTATCGGCGCATCGTGCGGGGCATCCGCAGGGACGATCCGTCTCGCTGCCGAGACAGCCCGGTGCGGTACGCCCGACCATAACAAATGTCGTGCCCGGGACCCCAAAGAGCCTTGGCACGGGCCGGACCGCGCGCCGCGCGAGGCCGCCTCGGTCACGTCCCGGGCAGACGGTCGAGCAGGCGGGACGCCGCTGCGCGCAGCAGCGCCATGTCGAGCTGGTGCCACCGGCTCGGGGCCGCCTCCGACTCCTGCACGCCGAGCGCGATCAGCTCGTCGCGGAGCTGCGCGTGCAGGCGGCTGAAGCCGACGTGGTGCGGCGACGGCTGCGGCGGGTCCCCGTAGAAGTCGACGATGTGCGCCAACACCAGCTCGGTGTGCGGCGACAGCGCCAGCGCCGCGAGCTCGGCGCGGCGCTCCATCTCGGCCTCGATCGCGCCGGGCGAGATCCCGAACTGCAGCAGCAGGCCCGCGCCGCGCAGCAGGTGCTGCTCGATCGGCATGTAGTAGCACGAGTCGACGAGGTGCCGCCGTTCGTGCGCGCGGATCATGTCGAGCACGGCGGCCGTCAGGTCCTCGTCGGCGACCGGCGACTGCAGGCACAGCCGCCAAGAGACGTCCAGCGGGTCGAGGCCGACGCCGTCGGGGATCGGGTCTTGCAAGAGCGCCAGCCCGTCGGCGCGCGCGACGCGCCGGCGCTGCAGCAGGCCCAGCGCCCAGTCCACGACCGCGTCGTGATCCAGCAGGAAGTGGTTCAAGAGCGCGACGCCCGCGAGGTCGCCGCCGAGCATGCCGCCCAGCGCCTGCACGTCGCGGTCGAAGCCGATCACCTCGAAGCACCGGCTCGGAAGTTCTTGGCGCAGCACGTCGGGCAGCTCCCGCACCGACAAGCGCGTCACCATCAGTCCCTCGACGGTGCCGCCGGCGCGCCGCCCCAGCACGAGGTGGCGGTTGTAGCGGGCGAGGTGCGCGCACAGGCCCTCGCCCGAGAACGGGTCGAGCATCTCGCCGACGAGCGGCGCCGTGAACTGCGCGGGATCGCCGACGACGTCCTCGCCGAGCACGCGACGCGAGAGCTCTCTGAGCCGACCGAGCACGACCGTCAGCGCCGACGTGTCGCCACCGCGGTAGCCGCTGTAGAGCAGCCGCCGCAGCCCGGCCTCGAACGCGAGCTGTCTCCGCGCCTCGTCCTGCCGCTCTTGCCACGCAGGCTCGGCATCCGGGAAGCGCCGGCGCGCAGCCTCCGCGCACCGCTCGACCTCGACGAGCATCCCGACGTCGCGCAGCGCGTCCAGCAGGCCCGCCGCCGTGCCTTCGTCGCGCAGCGGATCGCCCGCGCGCCACGGCCCGTCCAGCAGCCGCAGCCAGCGCCCGCGGAGCTCGTTGTCCTCGGCGGCGACGACGTCACGCGGCACCTCGACCTCGAGCTGGCGCACGAACGCCGCGACGTCGCCCGTCGACAGCAGCAGCCGACGCAGCTGGCGCAGCAGCGCCGGGCTCGGCCGCTGCGCGATGCGCCGCTCCAGCACCGCCCGCGCCGCCACGAGCTGTCCGCTGTCGACGAGCAGCTCGGCGAGCGCCTGGGCGCCTTCCCCGCTGCCGTAGGCGCGCAGCCGGTCGCCTTGTTCGCGCAACACGTCGGCGACCTGGCTGCGCTGGTCGCGCGAGGCCACGGTCTCGGTCCAGCTGC
>JBERSB010000385.1:0-2654 GCA_041236755.1 Luminiphilus sp.
GGCGACGCCGGCCTGCAGCGCCGCCCGCCGGGCGGTCGCGCGGAACAGCGGGGAGTCGTCGACGATCAACACGCGGTAGTTCATCTCACCGCCTCCTCGCCATAGCCGGCTCGTATGCAGATGGATCCGCGTCCCCGGGCTGCCAGAGCAGCCGGTCGCCGGCGCGCGTGCGGACCTCGACGACCCCGGTGAAGAGGTCCAGCGACAGCGTGCGCGCGTGCGCGCCCCCGATGTCCTCGCCGGCGAGGCGGAGGTTCATCTTCCAGAGCGCCTTGCGCAGCATCGTGTGGTTGCGTCGACCGATCGCCATGTTGCCGCGGCCCGTGAGCGTCTCCGCCCCGCCCGCCGCGGTCAACACGAGCCGCCGCGGCTCGGCGCCCGCGGCCGTGAGCCGCCGCAACAGCGTCGGCAGCCCGGTGGTGACATACATGCAGTGGTTGCGGCCGCGGGGGTCCGAGTTGGCGCTCGGCTGGGGCAGCATGAAGTGCAACATGCCGCCGATCTTGGTCGAAGGGTCGAACGCCGTCAGCCCGATGCAGCTGCCCAGCGCGTAGGTCACGATGCGGCCGTCCGCGGCGCCGCCGACGGCGAGGTCTGCCACGCCCACGACGAGACCGAGCTGGTCGAGCCCGCTCATGAGGCCCGGCCCACGGGCTCGGCGGCACGATCCGAGCGCCCGAACTCCCCTGCGAGCGGCCTCGAGCACTGGGTTCCCTTACCGTTCGACATGGGCGCTGGACCCCTCTGTAATCGGCTCCAGCAGGGCTCCTACTTGAGGATGCCCCGCTCCGGTAGAACGACCTGGGACACGCCTTTAGGCCACTTTACCTGCGGCTCAGAGCGGCCGCTCCGCAGAGCTTGTAGAGGACCCGCGCGCCGACGTTGGCGTCCCATTCGTCGTCGCCGGGCGCGACCTCCACGAGGTCGAAGCCGACGACCTCACGGCCGCTCTGGACGAGCCGGTGCAGCAGGTGCGCGAGCTCGCCGAACTGCAGCCCGCCCGGCACGGGTGTGCCGGTGTTGGGGCACAGCGACGGGTCCAGGCCGTCGATGTCGACGCTGACCCAGACCCGCTCGGGCAGAGGTCGCAGCGCGTCTTGGACCAGCGCGTCGAACGTCTCCCCGGAGAACCTGCGGCGCTGCCACTCGGCGTCGAAGTGCGTGAGCACGCGGCCGCCGCTCTCGTGGATCGCGCGCACCTCGCCCTGCCCGTAGTCGCGTATGCCGACCTGCACCAGCCGCTCGACGCCAGGACACTGCGCCAGCACGTTGTGCATGATCGACGCGTGGCTCCAGCGGAACCCTTCGTAGGCGTCTCGGAGGTCTGCGTGCGCGTCGACGTGCAAGAGGCCGATGGGTCCGCGTTCGGCGGCCGCGGCGATCGCGCCGAAGGGCACCGAGTGGTCTCCGCCGACGACGCCGACCACGCACCCCTGCTCGAGCAGCGCCGCGGCCTCCGTGCGCAGCCACTCGTTGACGAGCAGGCCCGCGGCGTCCACGTCCGCGACCCGCGGGTCGTCCGGCGACGCTCCGCCTGCCGCGACGAGCGGCGCTGCTATGCTGCGCGCGCGGTCGTGCGCAGCCGCGACGTCCGGCGAGGGCGGCAACATGTGGATGCCCGCCTCGTAGGCGCGGCCGAAGTGGAAGTCGTAGAGGTCCACCTGGTGGCTCGCCGCGAGGATGGCCTCGGGGCCTCGCTCTGCGCCGGCGCCGTACGAGACGGTCGCTGCGAACGGCACCGGCAGCAGCACCACCCGCGCGTCTTCGCGGGTGCAGTCCAGGCCGAAGATCCCGCTACCGGGAGCGGCCGGCGCGTCCGGGTCGAACGGCGTCATGCGGCCCTGTCAAAGCAGGTCGCGGCGCGCAGCGGAAGCGACCTGCGCGGACGGGGGAAAAAAAAGGCTCCCTGGCCGGGGGTGTTCGGTCAGCCGCAAGAGCGGCGGTGTCGGATCTGCAGATGAGAATCCAGCCAGGGAGCCCACCTCGTCTCGTTTGCGGGTCCATGCCACCCGCACTGTGATCTACGCACAATCCGACCGAAAGTTACACCCCCGACACATAACATTTTGTCAAACGCCATGCGAAGCGGCGGCCGCCTTCGCCCTTGAGTCCGCGCGCCTGTTCTGGTTCAACTCTGCGCCGCGATCCACGGCAGGATAGCTCAGTTGGTTAGAGCGAAGGCTTCATAAGCCTTAGGTCGCCGGTTCAAGTCCGGCTCCTGCTACCACCTCCCAGCCTCGCCTAGCTGGGCGGCAGCGCCCCCGCGAGGGAGCCCCTCGGCGCCATTCTCCGAGCCGGCGCCGAACGGACATGCTCCGTCGGTCGACGGTTCAACGCCTCCAGTAGTGGCCGTTCGCCGCGAGCTCAGCATAGGCCTCCTCCAGCTTGCGGCGCATCGCCGCCAACTCTGATGGATGGCCTGCGCCGACGTCGACTTGCTCGGCGACGTCGTCCACCACGCGGAAGAGCTGAATGTCGGTCAGCCTCGCCGCACGCACGGCCGCGACGTTGCCGTCGTGCACGTTGGCGATCTTGGGGAACGCGCCGCCGTCGAGCTTGGCCAGGAGCTTCCACGGCCCGTCGCGCATCGCGACCCGGCGCTCGTTGATGGCGTTGAAGTAGCACCAGAACAGCGGCTTGCTGCGCGAGAGCGG
>JBERSB010000386.1:0-14325 GCA_041236755.1 Luminiphilus sp.
TTCGGCGTCGGCCCCGCCGGCACCGGCAAGACCGACCTCGCGGTGGCCAAGGCGATCGAGGCGATGAAGCAGGGCGGCGTGCGCAAGCTGGTGCTCGTGCGCCCCGCGGTCGAGGCCGGCGAGAAGCTCGGGTTCCTGCCGGGGGACTTCCAGGCCAAGGTCGACCCCTACCTGCGCCCGATGCACGACGCGCTCTCGGACCTGCTGGACCCGCGGACGCGCGTTCGCTGGCTCGAGACCGAGGTGGTGGAGGTCTGCCCGCTCGCCTACATGCGCGGCCGCACCCTCAACCAGTCGTTCGTCATCCTCGACGAGGCGCAGAACACGACGGTGCCGCAGATGTTGATGTTCCTGACCCGCTTGGGCGAAGGCTCGCGCATGGTCGTCACGGGCGATCCCTCGCAGGTCGACCTGCCCGGCAACGTGCGCTCGGGGCTCTCGGACGCGCTGCAGCGGCTCGACGGCGTCGCGGGCATCGAGGTCGCGCGGCTCGGCGCCGAGGACGTGGTGCGCCACAAGGTCGTGAGCCGCATCGTGACCGCCTACGACGAGTACGACCGCCGCGCGCGCGGCGACGGCGAGCCCGGAGCGGGCCAGGACTGAGCGTGCTGGAGCTGGTGGACCGGTTTCGCCCGCGCACCGAACGTGCGTTCGTGGAGAGGGTTGTGGCCGCTGTGCGGACGCACGTCCGGCGTCCTTCGCTGGAGGTCTCGCTGCTCTTGTGCGGCGACGCGGAGATCGCGGAACTGCACAACGAGTATATGGACGACCCGACGCCGACCGACGTGATGTCGTTCGAGATCGACGGCGGCGCAGAGGTCGTGGTCAGCGTGGAGACCGCGCGGCGGCTCGCGGCTGCGAACGGCACCTCGATCCGCGCGGAGGTCGCGCTCTATATCGCGCACGGCATCCTGCACACGGTCGGCTTCGACGACGTCGACGCCGACGACCGTCGCCGCATGCGCGAAGCGGAGCGCGCGATCCTCGCGTCGCTGCAACTGCGCGCGCGCGCGGTCGACGACTAGTTCGTAGTCGCAGCGCATCGTCGGCGCGACGAGTGTGCAAAGGGTGCACTTGTCGTCGTTGCGTTGCAGGGATGTTTCGTGCTACCTTCCGCGCGTTCGCTCCTTCGCAATCGACGTGACGGTCGCGGTTCGTCGCAAGACGACGCGCGCTCGACGACGACGGACGCGTCGCGACATGACGTCGTGCGCAAAGGCCGCGTCGTCGCGCGGAGCGGACGCGCCGACTGGCGGTGCGCTCGCACCTGCCGTCACGCCGAGCACGTTGGGCGCGAGCCGGGTCTGCTCGACCTTTCGACAGATCCGTCTACGGCCAGGTATTGAATGGTAGGCAAACCAGCTTCCCGCAGCCCCGCTTCCGCCGCCGCCGGGCCCTCGCGCGCGCGCGGGCTGACCGGCGTCACCACCGAGCAGTTGCTCGAACGCTATCGGCTGCGCCGGTCCAGGAAGGTCCTGGACCACATCGTCGAACGTCACCGCGCAGCTGTCGAGTCGATCGCCCTGAACCTCGCGACGCGCCTGCCGCGCAGCGTCGAGACCCAGGACCTCGTGCACGCGGGGATGTGGGGGCTCATGCAGGCGATCTCCTCCTACGAGCCCGACCGCTGCGACTCGTTCTCGGCGTTCATGCGGATCCGGGTGCGCGGCGCGATGCTCGACGAGCTCCGCCACCTCGACTTCCTGCCGCGGATCTTCCGCAGGCAGGTGCGCGAGCGCGACGCCGCGCGCGCGCGGCTGCGCATGGACCTCGAGCGCGAGCCGACCGACTGCGAGCTGGCGGATTCGCTCGGCGTGACCGAAGAGGCGCTGCTGCGCTGCCCCGACGGCAAGGTGCTCCGTTCGGTGCACTGGCGCGAGGGCGACACCGACGAGAACGCCTTCGACCACCTCCCCGACGACGGCGTCGAGTCGCCCATCGAGGCGATCACGCGCCAGGAGTTGCTGGAGATGGTCCGCAAGCACCTCGAGCCGATCGAGTGGAAGGTGCTGAAGCTGCACTACCTCGACGGCCTGACCGGGCGGCAGGTCGCGCAGCGGCTGCGGCTGTCGGCGTCGCGGATCTGCCAGATCCACGTGCAGGTCCTGGACCGCCTGAAGCAGGAGCTGACGGCCCGCGCCGTCTGATCGCGCATGGTGGAGCAGTCGCCGTGCCCGGGAGCCGGCGCGCCGGAGTTCCACCTGCGGGACGGTGCGCTGTTCTGCGAGGACGTCGCGCTCGAAGCGCTCGCGCAGCAGTTCGGCACGCCGCTCTACGTCTACAGCGCAGGCGTCGTGCGCGCGCGCGCCCGGCGCGTGCGCGCCGCGTTCGGGGACGACGCCGTGGTCTGCTACGCCGTCAAGGCCAACTCCAACCTCACCCTGCTGCGGCTGCTCGACGAGCTCGGCTGCAGCTTCGACCTCGTGAGCGGCGGGGAGCTCGCGCGGCTGCGCGCCGCCGGGCTGCCGACGGAGCGCGCGGTCTTCGCAGGCGTCGCCAAGCAGCCCTGGGAGGTCGAGGCGGCTGTCGCCGCGGGGCCGCTGTTCTTCAACCTGGAGTCGCCGCACGAGCTGCCGCTGCTGTCCGCTGCCGGCGAGGCTTCGGGCGCGCCGGTGCGCGTGGCGCTGCGCCTCAACCCCGACGTCGACGCGGGCACGCACGCCTACATCAGCACCGGCAAGGACGAGAACAAGTTCGGCGTGGCGCTGGACCGCGCCGGCGACGTCGTCGAGGCGATCGGCCGCGACCCGTGGCTGCAGCTGGTCGGCTACCACGTGCACCTCGGCAGCCAGCTGCGCACGGCCGAGCCCTACCGCCGCGCGCTGGAACTCGTGCTGGAGTTCGCCGACGGCGCAGCGGTCCGGCGCGACGGCGTGCGCTACTACGACCTCGGCGGCGGCTTCGGCATCGGCTACGGCGTCGGCGAGGCGCTCGACGTCGAGCAGGTGGCGAGCGCGCTGCTCTCCGACCTCGGGGCACGCGGCTGGACGCCGGTGGTCGAACCCGGCCGCTACCTGGTCGGCGACGCCGGCGTGCTGCTGACCTCGGTGCTCGGGGAGAAGGCGCAGGGCCGCGCCAACTTCCTGCTGGTCGACGCGGCGATGAACGACCTGCTGCGGCCTGCGCTCTACCAGGCCGAGCACCCGATCGTGCCCGTGCGCGCGGGCGGCGCGGCCGCGCCCGGGCCGGTCGACGTCGTGGGGCCGGTGTGCGAGACCGGGGACTTCCTGGGGCGCGCGCGGTCGCTGCCGAAGTGCGAGCGGGGAGACCTGCTGGCGGTGCTGGGCGCGGGCGCCTACGGTGCCAGCATGGCGTCCAACTACAACTCGCGCGCGCGCCCCGCGGAGGTGCTCGTCGACGGCGCCCAGGTCGCGCTGGTCCGCCGGCGCGAGACGTTCGAGGGCATGTTCCGCGACGAACTGGAGGTGCGCTGATGAACCCACGTCCCGTGACCCGTCCGGCCACGGCCGGACGCTCGACGACAACACGCCCCCCGGCGACGCGGGGCCGTCTGGTCTGCTTTGTCGTCCTCGCGCTGCTCGCCGGAACGGTCACCAGCTCGTGCAGCTACATCGCCAACGAGTTCGTCACCCTCGACGCGGCCGGCCCGGTGGCCGAACCGCCGGCGCCGCCGAGCGCGTCCGAGGGGCGCAGCTGATCCCGGGGCGGCGCCGATGGTCGGTGCAGGACTGCGCGCGCTGCTGCTTCGCGGAGAGGGCGTCGGTGAGCTGGAGGGAGGCGCTCTGGGCTGCGCCGAGCATCCGGTCTGCGGCGACCGCATGGAGCTGAGCGTGCGGGTCCAGGGCGGTCGGGTGCAGGCGGTCCGCTGGCGCGCGAGCGGCTGCCCGGCCTCGATGGCGATGGCCGCGCTCTGCAGCGAGGTGCTGGTCGACGTCCCGGTAGACGCCGGCGAGCAGGTGCTGGTCGACGGCGTCGCCGCTCGGGGCGGCCTGCAGCGCCACGAGCAGCACGCCCAGAAGATGGCCCTGCGGGCCCTCGCCGAGGCGCTGCGCGGCTGACGGCCGCGGGTGCCGGCGCCGCCCAGCCGGGCGTCGGTTTTTTTAGGAGATTCCCGGTGTATCCGCCGGGCGAGGCGGCGTTTCTCTCATGCTCTTTTGCAGCACGATCCTCTTCGGCGGGGACCGCCCGTAGGCCATGTGCCGACGAGCGTCGCCCCGCTGCGCAGACACGCGAGCCGCCTCTCGCAGTCGTCCCTTGACACGTCCATCGTGCCTACGAGACGTGCTTACGAGACAGCGGGGCCGGGTCGGCCTCTGTCGCGTCCACCAGCGAGTGACGCGCCGAACGTGTGCCTGCGCAAGCCTTCTGGGCGCATGGGTTGCTTTGGTCCATGTCGTTGTTCCGATCACCTGGGGCAGGCAGGAACAGCGGCACGGGTTGCGTGGTGTCACGCGGCGATCCATGCGCCCTCGTTTTTTTGTCGGCCGGGAGCGCCTACAACGAAGCGCATGGTCGACTGTAGCCCGACAGATCGCGACGACCCGTCCGACGACCTCCCCGAAGACAGCGAGGCTGCGCTGCCCGAGGACGGTGACGTGGCGGACGGTGACGTGGCGGACGGTGACGTGGTCGGCGGGGACGGCGAGCGCGCGGGCCGCGGCGACGGAGACGACGGCGACGACGAGGCCGCAGAGCCAAGCGACGAGGCCGACGAGGAGTTCGACGAGGATCCGTTCGGCGCCCTGGGACCGGCTTTGGTCGTGGAGTCCGACGAGCCGTCCAACTCGGTGGTGGTGCAGGACAAGTTGCCGGACACGATGTTCGTGTTCCCGCTGCAGAAGTCGGTGCCGTTCCCGAGCCTGATGATGCCGCTCTTGCTGGACACGCCGGCGGCGCGGGACATCGTCGCCAAGGCAGAGGCCCACAACGGCTTCCTGTTCCTCGCGCTGCAGGTGGACCCGGAGCAGGAGGACGCCTCGTCGGCGGACGACCTGCACGAGGTCGGCGTCATCGCGCGCATCCTGAAGACGATCCGGCTCCCCGATGGGAGCCAGTCGGCGATGACGCAGGGAGTGCGGCGCGGGCGGCGTCTCAAGGTGCTCCGGGAGCGGCCGCACCTGTTTGCCCGCGTGCGCCAGCTGGTCGAGATCCCGGCCCAGGGCGAGCGCGCCGACTCGCTGTTCCGTCTGCTGCAGAAGCAGCTCCAGCAGCTCGCGCAGATGCAGGAGCAGGCCGACAGCGGGTTCGCGACCGCGTTGCTGAACGTCGAGGACGCCGGGCAGCTCGCGGACTTCACGGCGGGCGTCGTGCGCAAGGTCGAGGACCGGCAGCGGCTGCTCGCCGAGGCCGACGTGGAGGCGCGCCTCGAGCTCGCGCTGCAGTTCGCGATGGCCGAGAACGAGCTCGCGGCGCTCGACCAGAAGATCCAGGACGAGATCCGCCAGAAGGCCGAGAAGGCGCAGAAGGAGTACTTCCTCAAGGAGCAGCTCAAGATCATCCGCCGCGAGCTCGGCGAGGAGCAGGACCCGCGCGCGCTCGAGCTGCAGCGGCTGGAGGAGGCCGTCGAGCGGGCGCGCATGCCCGAAGAGGCGCGCAAGCGCGCCGACGAGGAGCTGCGGCGCCTGCAGACGACGCCGGTCGAGAGCGGCGAGTACAGCGTGATCCGCAACTACCTCGACTGGCTCACGACGCTGCCGTGGTCGAAGTCGAGCAGAGACCACACCGACCTTGCGCGCGCGGCGCGCGTGCTGCGCGACGACCACTACGGCCTCGACGAGGTCAAGGAGCGGATCCTGGAGTTCCTCGCCGTGCGCAAGCTGCGGCCGGGCAACACCGGCTCGATCCTGTGCTTCAGCGGTCCGCCTGGCGTCGGCAAGACCAGCCTCGGGCGCAGCATCGCGCGCGCGATGGGGCGCGAGTTCTTCCGCTTCTCGCTCGGCGGGATGCGCGACGAGGCCGAGATCAAGGGCCACCGCCGGACCTACATCGGCGCGCTGCCCGGGCGGATCCTGCAGGGCCTCAAGACCGCGGGCACCAACAACCCGGTCATCCTGCTCGACGAGGTCGACAAGCTCGGCAGCGACTTCCGCGGCGACCCCAGCTCGGCGCTGCTCGAGGTGCTCGACCCCGAGCAGAACCACGCCTTCCTCGACCACTACCTCGACGTGCCGTTCGACCTGTCGAAGGTGATGTTCCTGGCGACCGCCAACGTGCTGTCGATGATCCCCGACCCGCTGCGCGACCGCATGGAGATCCTCGAGCTGCCCGGCTACCTGCTCGAGGAGAAGGTCGAGATCGGCCGTCGCCACCTGCTGCCCAGGATCCTGGAGCGGCACGGCCTGCAGCCCAAGCACCTCTCGATCACCCTGCCCGTGTGGCAGCGGATCGTGCCCAACTACACGCGCGAGGCGGGCGTGCGCGGGCTCGACAAGGTCATCGGCCGCCTGTGCCGCAAGGTCGCGCGGCTGGTCGCGTCGGGCAAGAAGCCGCCGGGGCGGCTGAGCCTCGCCGAGATGGAGGAGCTGCTCGGCCGCGCGCGGTTCAAGGCGGACGCGCGCCGCAAGAAGGCGCTCGCGGGCGTCGTGCAGGGGCTCGCGTGGACGCCGGTCGGCGGCGACGTGCTCTACGTCGAGGCCGTGCGGAGCGACGGCAAGGGCTCGCTGTAGCTGACCGGCAGCCTCGGCGACGTGATGAGCGAGTCGGCGCGCCTCGCGCTCAGCTACCTGCGCAGCCGCGCAGAGCGGTTCGGGGTCGACCTCGAGCGCCTCGACCAGAGCAACCTGCACCTGCACTTCCCGTCGGGGGCGATCAAGAAGGACGGCCCGTCGGCAGGTATCGCGATCGCGTGCGCGTTCCTGTCGGCGCTCACCGGCAGGCCCGCGCCGACCGACGTCGCGATGACCGGCGAACTGACCGTGGTCGGCGAGGTGCTCGCGATCGGGGGCGTGCGCGAGAAGGTGCTCGCCGCGAAGAACTTCGGCCTGAGCAGGGTGATCCTGCCCAAGGCCAACGAGCCCGAGGCCAAGGAGCTGAAACGCGAGCTGGTGCGGGGGATCAAGTTCTCCTTCGTCGAGCACTTCGACGAGGTCTGGGACGTGGTCTTCGGCGGCCAAGACAAGCCGGCCGGCACCAAGAGCACAGCAGGCCGCAAGAAGGCGAGTAGGGCGGCCGGCCGCAAGGCCGCGCCGAAGCAGCGCGTCACAAAGAAGAAGACGAAGGTCGTCGACAAGCGGAAGGCCGCAAAGAAGAGCAAGCCGCAGAAGAAGACCTCCAAGAAGGCGGCCAAGAAGCCCGCTGTGCGCCGCCGGCGCACATGAGCAGGCCGCCGTCGCACCTCGTGTTCGACGAGGAGCCTCGGCCGGAGCAGCTGGTCGCGCTGCTCGGCCCGACCCCGTCGTCCGCCCGCGCGCAGTGGCTGGAAGACGACGAGCAGATCCGGATCGTGCCGCGTCGCGTCCCGGTGCTCGGCGTGGTGGCCTTGCTGGTCTCGTTCGCAGCGGCGCTGACCTCGGCGCCGCTGTGGCTGAAGCACCTTGGCTACGAGCTGCCGGCGCACGTCGAGCCGGCCGTCCTCTGGACGCTGGCGGCAGCGATCTGGCTCTTGGTCGTGCCCGGCGTGGTCGCGATCCTCTGGCTCGTCCAGCGCGCAGCCGACGCGCAGGGGCCGGGCGCGGTGGTCGACAAGCGCAGCCGCGAGCTGGCGCTGCCGTGGATCGACCGGGTCGTGCCGCGCCACCGCCTGGTGCGCTTCGTCCTGCTCCGCGGCTGCTCGCGCAAGGGGGCGAGCGTCGAGCCCTTCGCGCAGTCCGGCGTGCTGTTCCGCGACGACGACGACCGCTTCGTCTACGCGCCGTTCGCGCGCCTGTTGGCAGCGCGGCCTGCGCGCAGCCCGGCGCAGCGGCTCGCCGACTACTACGACCTGCCGCTACAGCAGCTCGACGCGGGCGCGCTCTGACGGCTGTGCGGCCGCACCGCGTCAGCGACGTCGCTTGCGGCGCTCCGCTGCCCGGCGCGTCTGGCTCATCGCCCAGGTGCAGATCGGGCACTGTTCGGGGTCGTGGCGCATCGCGGTGCAGTCGGTGCGGCCGAACCAGATGATCTGCAGGTGCAGGTCGTTCCACCGCGCCTCGGGGAACGCGCGCTTGCAGTCGCGCTCGGTGCGCTCGACGGAGCTGCCGTTGCTCAGGCCCCAACGCCACGCGCAGCGGTGGATGTGGGTGTCTACCGGGAACATCGGGTGGCCGAACGCCTGCGCCATCACGACGCTGGCGGTCTTGTGGCCGACGCCGGGGAGCTGCTCGAGCGCCTCGAGCGACTCCGGCACCTCGCCGCCGTGCTCGTCGATCAGGATGCGCGAGAGCCCCGAGATCGCCTTCGACTTCTGCGGCGAGAGGCCGCACGGCTTGATCAGCTCGCGGATCTCTGCCACGGGCACGTCGACCATCTCGTGCGGCGTGGACGCGCGCGCGAACAGCCCCGGCGTGACCTCGTTGACGCGCACGTCGGTGCACTGCGCGGACAGCAGCACGGCGACCAGCAGCGTGAACGGGTCGTCGTGGTCGAGCGGGATCGGCGGCGACGGGAACCGCTCGTCGAGCAGCTCCATGATGCGCGCGGCCTTGTCGCTCCGTTTCATGAGCGCCACCGATAGGCCTTGGGGCTCGCGGTTCCAACTGTGGTAGCGTGCCCGGCACGCGATGACGGACTCCGCCTTCAGTGACTGGTTCGAGAAGCTGTGGACCGACCGCGAGGACCGCGTCTACCGGTCGCTGTTCGGGGATCTTGGCGAGGGCGTCTACACGGCGGGCGAGGCGACCTTCCAGCGGTTCGGCCAGGGCCAGCCGCACCCCGGCTGGCTCAACCACGGGGTCTTCGCGTGCCCGCCGCACGAGGAGCGCGAGAGCTTCGTCTACGTCACCTCCGGCCTGAGCAACCCGTGGAACCTCGACCGGCCCGGCAAGGACCCGAGCGGCTTCGCCGGCGTCGGCTTCGAGCTGGTCGTAGAGTCCCACGAGCAGGCCGACTGGGCGGTGCCGCTGCTGCACAACCTGATGGCCTACGAGCTGCTCGTCGCGGTGGGCACCTACGAGGGCGCCGAGCTGCTCGAGTACGGCAACCGCGTGCCCCTCAACGACTCGATCACGCCGGACTCCGACTCCAAGCTCCGCTGGCTGCTCGTCGAGCAGCCCGAGCACTACCCGTCGTCGTTCGAGCTCGCAGCGGGCCGCGTGGACTTCTTCCACCTCGTCGGCGCGAGCGAGGCCGAGGTCGAGTTCGCGCGCAAGAACAGCCAGGACAACCTGCTCCAGCTGCTGAAGGACAAGGGCGTGCACCCGTTCACGGACGCCGCGCGCCCGAGCGTGCTCTGAGCCGGCGATCCTTCGGGCCGAGGTGCGTTCGCGCGCCCGGAAGCTGGACCGGCTGGTGCCCGACCGGCACGATGGCCGCGCCGAGACCATGTCCCGACCCGCCGACGATCCCGCGCCGCTGAACATCCGCCCGCTCGCCGAGCGCAAGAACCTGGTGCGCAAGGAGGACTTCGCCGAGGTCCTGCCGCCGGTCGACGGGTTCCTGCGGTGGTTCGACGCGCTGCCGGACATCTACGGCAGCCAGTCGCTCAAGCACGTCGTGTCCGAGGTGGTGACCGCGCGCCAGCACGGCCGGGAGGTCGGCGTGCAGCTCGGCGCGCACGTGCTCAAGGTCGGGCTCTCGCCGCTGGTCATCGACCTGATGCGGCGTGGCCTGATCACGCACGTGGCCACCAACGGCGCTTCGGCGATCCACGACTGGGAGACCGCCTACCAGGGCGCGACCAGCGAGGACGTCGCCGAGAACCTGCCGGACGGCTCGTTCGGCCGGTGGCGGGAGACGATGGACGCGCTCAACGGTGCTGCGGCGCGCGCGCAGGACGACGGGCTGGGCTACGGCGAAGCCATCGGCGCCGCGATCCTCGACGGCGAGCTGCCCTACCGGCACCTGTCGGTGTTCTCTGAGGCCAGGCGGCTGGGGATCCCGGCGACGGTGCACGTCGCGTTCGGCTGCGACATCACGCACATGGACCCCGGCCTCGACGGCGCGGCGCTGGGCGCTGCGACGCAGCGAGACTTCTGGACGTTCGTCGACACCGTCGGCCGGCTGGAGAAGGGCGTCTGGCTGAACGTCGGCTCGGCCGTGATCATGCCCGAGGTCTTCTTGAAGGCCGTGTCGATCGCGCGCAACCGGGGTCAGCTGACGGACGACTTCTTGACCTGCAACTTCGACATGATCCAGCAGTACCGCGCGGTGACCAACGTCGTGCAGCGGCCGCCCAAGCAGGGCCGCTCGATCCTGGCGATGCACGAGATCGTGCTGCCGCTGCTGCACCAGGCGCTGATCTGCACCGCGCGCGACCGCGGGTGCCTGCAGGAGCCGCGCTGATGGCGAAGCCGGCCGACCGCGAAGACCGGCGCCTCGCCGAGGTGCTCAGCGGACTGCCCGCAGTGCGCGTGCTGGTGGTGGGGGACCTGATCCTCGACTGCTACGCGGACGGCGACGCGCACCGGGTCTCGCCCGAGGCGCCCGTGCTGGTCTTCGACTTCGAGCGCGACCGCTACCTGCTGGGCGGCGCGTGCAACGTGGCCGCCAACCTCAGCGTGCTCGGGGCCTCGGCTTCGGTGCTCGGCGTGGTCGGCGACGACGAGCCGGGCCAGCGGCTCCGGGCGCTGCTGCACGACGCCGAGATCGACACCCAGGCGCTGGTCGTGGACCCCACGCGCCCGACGACGCGCAAGACGCGCTACGTCGCCAAGACGCTGCAGGTGCTGCGCGTCGACCACGAGTCGCGCGCGCCGGTCGGCGGCGACGCCGAGGCGCGCGTGCTCGAACTCCTCCGCCAGCGGCCGTTCCCCTGGCAGAGCGTGATCCTGAGCGACTACGGCAAGGGCGCGCTGACCCGCGGCGTCGTGCAGGCGGCCGTCGAGGCGGCGCGCAGCGTCGGCGGCGTCACGGTCGTCGACCCCAAGGGCAAGGACTACTCGATCTACGAGGGCGTCGACCTCCTGACGCCGAACCGCGCCGAGGCCGAAGCCGCGACCGGGGTGCAGATCGCGACGACCGAGGACATGCACAGGGCCGCGCAGAAGCTGCGCGAGATCACCGGCATCCAGACGGCCGTCATCACGCTCGGCAAGGACGGCATCTTCTTCGAGACCGGCGACGGCTCGCACAAGATCATCCCGACCGAGGCGCGCCAGGTCTTCGACGTAACGGGAGCCGGCGACACGGTCGTCTCGGTGCTGGCCTACTGTCGGGCGGCGGGCGTCAGCCTCGAAGACTCGCTGCGGCTCGCCAACCACGCTGCGGGGATCACGGTCGCGAAGCTCGGGACCTGGGCGCCGTCGCGCCGGGAGGTGCTGGCGCGGCTCGGCGACTCGTCGCCGTCGAGCACCGGCAAGGTCTTGACGCGCGAGCAGGCCGCCGAGCTCGGTTCGCGGATGCGCGCCGAGGGCCGCCGGCTGGTCTTCACCAACGGCTGCTTCGACATCCTCCACGCGGGCCACTGCGACTACCTGCAGAAGATCCGTCGCTACGGCGACGCGCTGATGGTCGCGGTCAACACCGACGCGTCGGTCCAGCGCCAGGAGAAGGGCGAGGGCCGACCGTTCAACGCGCTCGACGACCGCATGGCCGTGCTGGCGTCGCTCGAAGCGGTGTACTACGTGGTGCCGTTCGACGACGACACGCCCCAGGCGGTGATCGAGGCGGTGACCCCGCACGTGCTCGCCAAGGGCGAGGACTGGCGCGACAAGGGCGTGGTGGGCCGCGAGTGGGTCGAGGACCACGGCGGCCAGGTGGTGCTGGTGCCGCTGGTCGAAGGCCGGTCGACGACCGGCATCGTGCAGAAGATCCTCGATACGGGTCGCTAGGGAGAGCGCGGGCGCTCAGCGCAGCTCGCCGCCGCCCGTCGCTCCGAGCTCCTGCTCGCCCTCGCCTTCGTGCGCCTGCAGCACCGAGACGGCCGCGTCGATCAGGGCGCGCAGCTCTGCGTTCTGCGTCTCGTCGAGGCCCTCCGCCAGCTCTGCCAGCAGCGCGGGCGTGATCGAGCCCTTGTGCTCGTCGGCGCGCAGCTGCATGGCGACCGCCGCCGCGAGCGCGGCGGTGCGGCCGTTGTCGGACAGCTCCGCGGCGGTCGTGGCCGGGAGCTGGTGGGTGATCTCCTTGCTGGTGTCGCCCTCGGCGGGCTTGTAGCGGATACGCAGCGTGCCGAGCGGCCGCGCACCTCCGTCGGTGTCGGCCTTGCGCTCGATCTCGTAGAGCGCGGTCACGTCGTGGCCCGCGCCCATCTCGCCGCCGTCCTTGTTGTCGTCGCGGAAGTCCCGGGCGGCGAGCGCGCGGTTCTCGTAGCCGAGCAGGCGGTAGCGCGCGACCTGGTCCGGGTCGAACTCGACCTGCAGCTTGACGTCCTTGGCGACGGTCATCATCTCGGCGCCGAACTCCTCGACGAGCACGCGGCGCGCGGTGTGCAGGCTGTCCACGTAGTGGTAGTTGCCGTTGCCGCGGTTGGCGAGCCGCTCGAGCCGGTCGTCCTTCAGGTTGCCGCTGCCGAAGCCCAGCACGGTCAGGAAGACGCCGTCGTCCTTGCGCGCCTTGATGAACTCCTCGAGCTCGTCGGCGTCGCGGATGCCGACGTTGAAGTCGCCGTCGGTGGCGAGCAGCACGCGGTTGACGCCCTGGACCTTGTTCTTGTTCGCGAGGTCGTAGGCGGCCTGGATGCCGCCCTGACCGTTGGTGCCGCCGCTGGTTCGCAGCGCCTGCACCGCGTCGCGGATCTTGCCGCGCTCGGTGCCCGCGACCGAGTCGAGCGGAACGCGCACGCCGCTGGCGTAGGTGACGATCGAGACCCGGTCCTGCGGCCGCAGCTGGTCGATCAACAGGTCGCTCGCCTTCTGGAACAGCCCGAGCTTGCCGGCGCTGCTCATCGAGCCCGAGACGTCGATCAGGAACACGAAGTTGCAGGGCGGCAGCTTCTCCCGGTCGATCGCGCGGGTGCTGAGCGAGCAGCGCACCAGCTCGCGGTCGGGGTTCCACGGACACGGCGCGACCTCGGCGTCGACCGCGAAGGTCTGGCGACTGGTCGGCGTCGGCAGCTCGTAGCGGCACGCGTTGACGAACTCCTCGACGCGGACGGCGCCTTCCGGCGGCTGTTCCCCTTCGCGCAGCATGCGGAACACGTTGGTGAACGACGCCGTGTCGACGTCGGCCGCGAACGTCGACAGCGGCGCGTCCGCGACGGTCAGGTAGCCGCTCGCGGCCACCTCGGCGTAGCTCTCCGAAGCGCTGTTCCGCGCCCGGCCGCGCCTCGCGGCGTAGCTGCCGCCGGCGCCGCCGGCGAGGCCGATCGCCGAGTTCCACTGGTTGGAGTCGAACGCGCTCTCCGCGCGCAGGCTCTCCACGACCTTCGTCGCCGGCAAGGGCGGCCCCGAGTCCGCCGTCTCGGCGTCGGGTGCAGCCTCCCTCGTCGGCGCGGACTCGGCCGTCGGCTCGGGCCGCGCGACCGGCGCGGCGGTGTCCGTGGACGGTGCGGGGTGGTCGTCGCAGGCTGCTGCCAGCGCGGCGGCGGAGAGCACGGTGAGGAGTCGGCGCATGACCAGGGGCAACGCAGCCCGCCCGCGCAGGTTCGCGGATTTTCGATCTTCGGCGCGATCGGGGCTCAGCGCGGCGCGGTCAGCGGGATCCTGGGTTCGCCCTGCATCCACGCCTCGACGGCGTCGGGGTGCGACGGCACGCCCGCGCTCATCACCTCGCACCCCTCGCTCGTCACCAGCACGCAGTCCTCGATCCGGCAGCCGAAGCCCTTCTTGGGCAGGTACGCGCCGGGCTCGACGGTGATCACCATGCCTTCGGCCAGCACGTCGACCGACGGGTCGTGCACGGCGAGGCCGACGTGGTGGCACGGGCCGTGGTCACTCTTGTAGCCGCGCTCGACGAGCAGGCGCGCACACATCGCGCGCAGCGCGCTCAGGCGCGCGCCGGGCTTCACCTCTGCCAGCAGCGCGCGCTGGATCTCGTAGACGTCCGTGACCAGCTGCCGCTGTCCGGGCGTGAACCGCCCCGACGCCGGGAACGTGCGGGTGACGTCGCTGCAGTAGCCGTGCAGGGTGGACGCGTAGTCCATCACGATCAGGTCGTCTTCGCGCAGCTTGCGGGTGAGCGCGTTGTAGTGCAGCACGCAGCCGTTCGGCCCGCCGCCGACGATCGCTGCGTAGGCGTCGGGCCCGCAGCCGTTGAGCGCGAACACGCAGCGCGCGACGGCGGCCAGCTCGTACTCGAAGGCGCCCGGACGCACGCTGCGCATGGCCTCGCCGATGCCCTCGGCGGCGATCTCGG
>JBERSB010000387.1:0-3793 GCA_041236755.1 Luminiphilus sp.
TAGCCCTGGCGAAAGCCCTCGTTGAACATGTCGTTCTCGCCCTGGTGCCACATGAAGCCCTCGAGCCGCCAGCGCACGCGCTGCTCGTCGAGCGCCTTCAGCGCGCGCTGCACGTGGTCGAGCGCCAACGGGTAGAGCTCGAAGCCCTGCGGCTCTTCGGGGTTCCAGTCCGCGCCGAGCGTCGTCCCGCCCGCCGCGATCTTGATGATCGCGATCGGCGCCCTGGTGTTGGCCTTGACCTTGCGCGCGAAGCTCAGCTCGGGTCCGACCATGCCTTGCACCGGACGCAGCGAGGTCCAGCCGTCCGAGGTCGTCTTGTTCTCGCGGCCGATGCAGTGCCAGAAGCGCACGTCGGGCTGCGGCTCCCCCAGCCCGCGGAACGGCGGGAAGCGCTCGATGTCGGCGACCTTCGAGTCCGCGCCGACCATGTTGGACTGGCCCGCGAAGACGAAGACGCGCACCGTCTTGTCGTCTTTGCTCTGGGCAGACGCGCTCGCGAGCAGGCAGAGCGCAGAGAACAACAAGGAGAACGTGTGCATCATCGCTGGACCTCGGGCATCCGGTGGATCGTGCCGTGGATCACCGCGCGCAGCGGCGCGCCGGCCTTGGTGTCGACGTCGACGTTGACCTCCATGCCCATCGTCGGCTGCAGGCCCTCGACGACGAGCCGCACGGTCTTGCCGTCCGGCTGCAGCGTCGCCGACGTCACGTCGAGCGCCTTCTCGTCGACGTGGCGGCTGCCGTAGTTCTTGCTGCGGCGCAGCGACCAGGTCTCGACGCCGAAGCTCTCCGGGTCGTTGGCCGTCTCGGGGTCGAGCGGCGCGCCGAAGGTGAGCTCCAGGCCGTCGGGCTGCGCGCGCATCCCGACCGGCATGTCCACCGACCCGCCGCGGTAGCGGACGCGGTAGAAGCCGCCGGGCCGCGTGCGCGCGCCGGACCAGCCGTAGAGGCCGCAGCAGTAGAGCTGGCCGTCGCCGGGGTGGAAGCGGCCGCGCATCACGCCGGTCGCGAAC
Source organism: Luminiphilus sp. (assembly GCA_041236755.1). Classification (GTDB taxonomy): domain Bacteria; phylum Planctomycetota; class UBA1135; order UBA1135; family UBA2386. The sequence continues at coordinate 1,014 of JBERSB010000387.1, forward strand.
GGCCCGATCGGCAGCGCGACCATGCCGCCCTGATGCGCGCCTGAGACCTCGTCCTCGAACACGAGGTAGGCCTTGCCCATCCCGTAGCTGATCTCGAGCAACGCACCTTCGGGCAGGCCCCAGCGATCGCCCTGCACGCGCACGAGCTCGGCGGGCGAGCGGTCGAAGGCGTTGGTGATCCAGCACAGCGGCTGCTCCATGTCCTCGTCGGCTTCCGACTCGCGGTCGTGGTAGCCCATCATGTTCCCGTAGAAGCCGCCGGGCACGACCCGGTTGATGCGGTTCTTCGGCGTCCAGTGGCCCTCCTGGTCGGTGACGTAGAACGAGCCGTCGCCGTTGACGCAGACACCGTTGGCGGCGCGGAAGCCGTTGGCGACGATCGTGGTCCGAGAGCCGTCCTTGCTGACCTTGAGCAGCGTGCCGTGGTGCGGCACCAGCGCGGTCTTGGCGTGGCGCGCGGACTTGGCGTAGTAGAAGTTGCCGTCCGCGTCGGTCTGCAGGCCCATCGCGAACTCGTGGAAGTGCTCGGTGACCTGGTGGTCGTTGTTGAGGCAGCGGTAGTGGTCCGCCTCGCCGTCGCCGTCGGTGTCCTCGAGCACGCAGATCTGGTCACGGCAGCCGACGTAGACTGTCTCGTCGATGACGCGCACCCCGAGCGGCTGGTAGAGGCCCGCGGCGAAGCGTCTCCATGTCAGCTGTCCCTCGGACTGGTCGACGCCGGACACGATCCAGACGTCGCCGTTCCACGTCGACACCGCAGCGCGCTTGCCGTCGGCGAAGAAGTCGAACGCGCCGAGGCGCATCCAGCTGCGGTAGGGGTTGCGGTCGGTGTCGGGCAGCGTGAACTCGTCGACGGTCCAGATGCCGTCTTCGTCGCCGCGACGGACCTCGGAGCGCGCGGTTTCGCTCCAGCGCCCACGCGGGGCCGCGCCCATCGCTGCGAGCTCGTCCGCCAGACGGATCCGCTGCTGCTGGGTCACGGCCTCGAGCGTAGCGTTCTCGGCGCCGAACAAGACCTGCATCCGCAGCGGCTGGTTCCCGGCCGCGATCACCAGGACTCGGCGGCCGTTGTCCACGTCGTGCGCGACGATCTGCCGACCGCCCCCTTCGTGCCGGACGGAGTAGCCGCTGCCCGCCGCGATCGGCCCCACGCACACGCGGAGCTCGTCGGCGCAGGGCCCGATCTCCAGCGTGCGCGAGAACACGAACTCACCGTCGACCTCGACGGCGCCCGGCAGCTCCCGGACCGTTGCCGACCCGACGGTGTACTCCAAGAGAGTGCGCCCGCCGACGTCGCGCCGACCGCGGAACTGCGCCCAGTCGCGCGCGACCGGACCGAAGCGACGCCCGTCGCGCCCGACGAGACGCTGGTCGGTGAAGTCGGCGGTGCCGGGCTTCGCCCAGCCGGGGCCGAGCGGGTTGGTGACCGCGGCGTCGCCGATGATGCTCGCGTGCGAGTTGTGGGAGCCGTCGAACGCGACCCCCTTCCAGTCGATGAAGCCTTGGCCGCTCCAAGCCGCCGCCATCGACATCGTGTCCAGGTCGTAGACCATGAACGCGTGGCCGCGGGAGAGCCCGCCGTCCCCGCCGTCCAGGCGCACGGCGAGGCCCTTCTGCACGATGTTGCGGTCCGGGCCCACCTGGTAGGTCCAGTGCAGCGCGTCGCCGTAGTCCATCTTGCGGTAGGCCGGCCACCGCGAGTCGTCGACCTTGGCGCGCGGCGCCTTGATCCCGGCGACGTCGTCGAGCGGCGCGACCCAGACGTTGGCGAACCGCACCGCCGAGCAGTCGGCCTGCAGGCGGATCGGCGCCTCGACGACCTCGACCGCAGGCTCGTTCGGCGCCGACGCCGGCTCGGGCTCCGGCTCCCACGAGAGCGCCGGCTCCCCCATGTGGATCACCTCACCGCGCGTCCACTGCGCGGCTTTGTCCGCAGGCACGTTGTGCTCGAAGACCGTGACGTCGGAGATCTCACCGCGGTAGGCCTTGCCGAAGTCCTGTGACGCCGCGCCGATCTTGAAGACGTGGCTGTCGTCGTCCTCCTTGACGAAGCCCTCGCGCTCGCAGACCAGCTCGCCGTCGACGAACAGGAACGCCGTGCCGTGATCGTCGTGCGTCAACAGCACGCGGTGCCACCTGCCGTCGTTGTAGCGACGCTCGGTCTGCATCTGCCCTACCCAGCCGATGTCGTAGACGAGTCGGCCGCCGCGCAGGAACAGCGCCTTGGCGTCCGGTTTCCAGTCACCCGACGGGGGCGACTTGGACGCGATGGTCCCGTTCGCCCGGGTCTTGAACCGCGCGGCGATCGTGAACTTCCCGCCGCCGAACTCGAAGGACTTGTCGGGATCGCGCGCGTAGCGCACGCCGCCGCCCTTGGTGACGGACCGCGCCCCAGGAGACTCCTCGCGGAAGCCGTAGGGCGTGCGTTCGCGCAGCACGACGCGGTCGTGGATGCGCTGGCCGTTCCACCACGCGCTCAACACCGGGTCGCGGTCCTGGACGTGGCTGAAGTGCACGTCGAGCCGGTGCCACGCGCCGCGCTCGGCCCGCAGCGCGACGTCCGGTTCGCGCTGCTGGAAGACCGCGCCCAGGCCGGCGTCACCGTCCGACTCTGCGGCGATCTCGAGCTCGTAGCGGCCGGCGAGGTAGACGCCGCTGCGGGCGCGCGCGCCCTCGGCGACCCACTCCGGCTCCTGGGGGACGAAGACGTCTGCGTGCCGGGGGTAGTTGCCGAAGCGCTGCGTCGAAACGACGTCGCCGAAGCCCGGCCGCGCGACCAG
>JBERSB010000388.1:0-3244 GCA_041236755.1 Luminiphilus sp.
GCTCGCCTTCCCAGCCCTCCAACATGGTGGAGCCAGTGGCATGTCGAGCGTTCGTCCTCGGATACAGCTGCGGGACAGCGCCGGCGTCGCACCGGACTTCCCCGCGAGGAGCGCGTGCCACGCTAGCCCGCGCATGTCCGCCGGGCAAGGTCTTGCCCCGCGCGCCCCGCAGGCCCAAAACCCTGGCTACGTCGTGACGTCCTCCCTCCGTTCCCTGCAACAGCTGGCCGCTCGCAACGGGCTCAACCTGTTCGGCGCGGTCGACGCCCGGCGCTTCGATCGTTCGCAGCCGAGCGAGCAGCGCACGACGGCGCGCCTGCCCGGCTGCGGGACCGTGCTGGTCCTGGGCACCGCGGGGCGCTCGTTCTGGCTCGAGTTCGCGCGGCAGGGGCGTGGTCTCGGAGATCGGGGCTTCGGAGATCGGGGCTTCGGAGATCGGGGCCGTGAAGATCGGGGCCGCGTGAGCACGGCTGCGGGCACCGGCGAGCCGGGTCCCGAGGAGATCGACCAGCTGGTGTCCGCGTCGCTGGACGCGGTCGAGGGTGAGCTCGCGCGGTGCGGCGTCCGGGCGCTGCGGGTCGACGCGCGCTCGGCGTCGCTGCGCATGCTGCCGCTCGCCGAGGCCGCGGGCTTCGGCGTGCTGTCGCCGGTCTCCGGCATGCTGCTGCACCCCGACTACGGGCCTTGGCTGCGGGTGCGCGCCGCGTTCCTCCTCGAAGGCGCTCCCTTCGGCGCGCTGCCCGACGCGTCGATGACCGAGAGCTTCCGGCCGTGCTGTGGCTGCGCGCGGCCGTGCCTGGATGCGTGCCCGCCGCAGGTCCATGACGCGCTCGGCCGCAGCGACCGACGCCGGTGCGCACAGAGCCGCGCGCAGGGAGCCTGCGCCACCGGCTGCGGTTCGCGCCGGGCCTGCCCGGTCGGCGCGGAGCACGCCGATCCGCTGGACGCGCCGGTCCACGCGCACGCTACGGACCTGCCGACGCTGGAGCGCTGGTACGGCCTGGGTTGGTGGCGCTTCGTGCCGCGCGGCCTGCGCGGCGGCGTGCGGTCGCGATGAGCGCAAAGCGCCGCGTCGTCAGCCTCGTGCCGAGTACGACGGAGTCGGTGTGCGCGCTGGGTGGGGCGGACCTGCTGGTCGGCTGCACCAGGTTCTGCACCGAGCCCGCCGACCAGCTCCGAGGTGTTGAGAGAATCGGCGGCACCAAGAACCCGGACCTGTCGGCAATCCTGCGCCTCGAGCCCGACCTCGTGCTCGCCAACGCCGAGGAGAACCGCGCCGAGGACATCGAGCGTATGGCCGCTTGCGTGCAGACCGTGGTGCAGACGCCGAGGTCGGTCGTCGAAGCCGCCAACGACCTGCGCCTGCTCGCGGTGGAGCTCGACCGCCTCGAAGAGGTCGAGCCGTTCCTGCTGCGCATCGAGGCGCGCATCGCTGCGGCCGAGGTGGCGACGCTGAACCGGCCGCGTCGGCGCGTCTACTACGCCGTCTGGCGCAAGCCATGGATGACGGTCAGCGCCGACACGTTCGTCCACGACGTGCTCGCGCTGTGCGGCGCGCAGTCGGTCGGCGCCGACGAGCCGGACCGCTACCCGGCCGTCGAGCCCGGCGACGCGGTGGCGCGCGGCGTCGAGCTGGTGCTGCTCGCCAGCGAGCCGTGGGAGTTCGACCCACAGCAGCGCGACGAGGTCGCGGCGTCGGGCGTCTTCGGCGACGCGCCCGTCGTGCTCTGCGACGGCCGCGACTTCTGCTGGCACGGCACACGTATGGCCGACGGCCTCGGCCGCGCGCTCGACGTGCTGCGCGCGGACTAGGCCCAGGCGCGCTCCCGCGCGCGTCAGGCGTCGGGCTGTTCTTGCGGCGCGCTGCCGCCGGTCGCTGCCACGGCCTCGCGCCGCCGCCGTCGCCGTTCGTCCATCGTGCGGCTGTGCTCGCGCGCGTCGCGCGCCGCGCGTCGCTGGCTCGTGATCAAGAAGATCACCAGCAGCAGGCCCGCGGCCCCGATCCAACCGCCGACCGACTGCATGGTCTCGGTGGTCTCGAGGTCGAAGGTGTCGAGGTCGGCGGCGACGAACAGCGGCACGCGGTATCGCTTGCCCTGCTGGCTGTCGTAGACGTACCAGCGGTAGTAGAAGCCCCGGACCTCGAGCTGCGCGCGCCGCGGCAGGTCGCCGACGCGCCCCGGCACCCAGATCGGGACCAGGTGCCCACCGAAGCCGCTGACCTGCACCCACGCGGTGGTCCAGAAGCGGATGTTGGCGGGGTTGGCCGGCGCTGCGACGGTGCGGCGCCGGATCAGCGTGCCGAACACCCGCATCGGCTCGCCGCGCTCCAGGCCGTCGGAGACCAGTCGGTCGTACGGCTCGCCGGTAGAGAGCGGCTCGACGCCGCGCCAGCGGCCCAAGGTCCACTGGTCGGCAGTGTCGCGCACGTAGGCGCCGAGGTGCCAGAGCGCCGGCGTCTGGTCGGCTTCGACGTCGCGCATCGAGAGGTCACCGGGCCAGTAGGTGTCGTCGGCGAGGCCTTCGAGCATCGACGGGTCGAGCTCGGTCACGGGCGGCCAGTCCTCGTAGTAGCGCTCGAGCGTCCGGCCGACGAGCATCGGCGCGGACTGCAGCTCGTCGGGATACGTCGTGTCGCGCAGCTTGAGCAGGTAGCCCTCGACCCGCACCCAGTCGCCGGGCTTCACCGGGCCGCGCGCGGGGTCTTCGGCAGGCGGGACGGAGAACGCGGCGAGCACGGTCTCGCCGTCGGCGAGCTGCACCGTGGCCTCGTAGATCGAGTAGCCAGGGATCGGGTGGCCGGGCCGCGGCCCCATCAACCGGATGAGCTGGCCCTCGTACCAGATCCAGCGGTGCCGCCACGCCTCTTTGTTCGCGCGCAGGTCGGCTACGGGCACCATCTCGTCGGGAATGCCAAGCGCGGCCGCGACGCTCGGGCCGACGTCGATCGACTCCTCGAGCAGGTGGGCGAGCGGCGCCTTCTCGACCTGGAGGCGCTCGCTGCGGCGGCCGTCCTTCGCGGTTGCCAACAGCTCCTCGTCGAGGTCGGGCACGGTGACCGTCTTCTCGAGCACGAGGTCGACCTGCTCTTCGGCCTTCTCGACCTTGTCGAGCAGGGCGAATGCATAGACGAAGCAGGCGACGATGACCCCCGCGACGACGTAGCGCGTCCCGGGCGGCATCGCCGGCAGGAGGCGCGCAGCGCCTGCACCTGCGGGGACCTTCGCGCCAGGGACGTTTACGC
>JBERSB010000389.1:0-12496 GCA_041236755.1 Luminiphilus sp.
CGCTACTTTTCGCCGCCCAGGTGCCTGACGTGCAACGACCTCACGGCGCAACTTGCAGATGTCTCTTTCGGGGATCCGTGGTTACCGAGATTCACAACGCAGCACATGCGCGACGGCGAAGGTGGGCTCACCATGATGGTAACACGGAGCGAGATCGGCGAGCGGCTCCTCAATCTAGCTATCCGCGACGGCGCCATCTGCACGATAGATGAAGTATCTCCGCAAGAAGTGGCAGACTCGCAGGGCAAGCTCAAGAGAAAGACGCGCCTACGACCCTACCGCTTGGCTGCCAAGTTGGCGGGGGTGCAGATGCCGGAGTATCACGGGCTTTATCTCAACGAGGGCTCGTCGAGCCCTCTCGCAGTGCTTCGGGCCTACTGGGAATACAAGCGGTTGCAGCTGGCGCACCGTCGTGCGCTGTGGCCTGCCTTGCTCTGGCTAGAGACTTTCCTGGAGCGGCAAAGGCAGCTAAGACAGCGTTGGCGGGGACGCATCAGGCGCTTGCCGGCAAAATTGCGGCGTCTTGTCGGCCGGTGATGCGAGTCGATATCAATACTTCGGAACGCCCGAATCTATTCAGGCGACAAATTCAATAATTCGCTCATTTTTGAGCATGTATATCAATATAGATGCGGATACTCGTCGTCGGAACCAGCACCTACAACAAGGGCGCTGAGCTCATGCACGCCGCCGTCCAGCAGGAGCTGGCGCGCACCGGAAGCATGCGCGCGGTCGTCAAGACGAGCTTCGGCTCTCCTGAGGACCGCGCCAACTACGGCGCCGACGCCTACGTCGCGCCGGATCGCTTCCGGCGCGACCGCATCTGGCGCAAGCTGATGCACGGCCAGTTGAGGACCGTGCTCGGGCTGGCGTGGGACGACGACATCCACGGGGTCATCGACGCGTCGGGGTTCGCGTTCAGCGACCAGCTCGGTTTGAAGCGGATCCGTTCGGCCGCTGACGAGTTCGCGCGCTGGCACAAGCAGGGCAAGAAGATCGTTCTCCTGCCGCAAGCGCTCGGCCCGTTCGAGGATCCGGGGATCCGCGACGCGATGCGCTCGATCTGTGACTCCGCCTCGCTCATCTACGCCCGCGAGAAGACCTCCTTCGAGCACCTGCAGCAGGTGTCCGGATCCGGAGCCCAGATCCGCCTCTCGCCCGACTTCACGTGCCTCGTCGAGCGCCAGCCCGCAGCACTGTGCGACGCACCGAGAGGAGGCTTGTGCGTGGTCCCCAACAAGCGAATGGTGACCAACACCACCGCCGAGGTGGCAGCAAGCTACGAGGGCTTCCTCGCCCGCTGCATCCGAGAGTTCCAGGCGGACGGCGTCCCGGTGTGGATCCTCGTCCATGACCGCGGGGACTTCGAGATCGCCGAGCGCCTCGCACAGGGCCTCGATCAGAAACCCACGGTCTGGCACCACCACGACGCACGCATGCTGAAGACGGCGCTCGGCCAGGCCGACATGGTCCTGGCCTCCCGCTTCCACGCGCTGGTGAGCGCCCTCTCACTCGGCGTTGCGTCGGTCGCGACGTCTTGGAGCTTCAAGTACCAAGAGCTGCTGTCCGACTTCGGCATCGACGACCACCTCGTGGACATCGGCGCCGATCACGCAGAGCCGATCGCCACGCTCAAGAGAGCGTGGGAGTCGAGGCAGCAGACGTCCAAGCTCCTGGAAGAACGGGCCGCCGGGATACGCAGCCGCGCCCGTGAGATGTGGGGCGAGGTCCGAGAAGTCCTCTCGATGTGACGTACATCAGCTGGCGGCGCCCTGTCAGCGGCCCGCGGCCGGCCGAACCGACCACGGACACCGCGCGCCGATCGCCCTACAGCGACCGGATGAACATGTGCTCGACGAAGATCGAGTCGCGGTCGTTGCTGCCTGCGCTGCGGTCGGTGTCGACCACGCGCACGTAGACGGTGCCCGACGTCGAGGCCGGCAGCGAGAAGACGCTGTAGCTGCCCGGGTCCGACGTCGCCGTGACGGTCATCATCGGCGTGTAGTTGACGCCGTCGTCCGACCACGCGAACTGGAAGTCGTCGTTGTCGGGCGAGGCCGTCTTCCAGGCGCGCAGGTGGAACGCGACCGACGAGCCGCCGGTGACGTTGAAGGCCCAGCGGTGCTCGAGGTAGGTCACCCGGTTGGCAGGCTTGCCGCCGGTGCGCAGCTCCTCGATCTGCTCGGCGACGCCGTTCGCGGACAGCGTGTCGAGGTAGGAGCCGATGACCGTCCCGTCGATGCTGGTCTCGCCCACGGCCGTCTCGTCGAGGGAGCCCGCAGCGCCCGTCGTCGCCTGCGCGGCGTTGGAGTACGCCGACGGACCCGCGCCGTTGTAGGCGCGCACGCGGTAGGTGTAGGTCGTCGACGGGGTCAGGCCGCCGTCGGCGAAGCTCGTCGCGTCCGGGCCCGTGGTCGTGACCAGCGTGAAGTTGACGCCGTCGGTCGAGCGCTCGACCTCGTAGCCGTCCTCGCTGGTCGCGTTGTCGTCCCAGGTGACGTTGATGGCCGTCGAGCCGGCCGCAGCCGCGACCGCGTTGGTCGGCGCGAGCGGCGGCTGCGTGCCCGGGCTCCCGACGCCGCGCACGAACAGCTCGTCCAGGAAGAACGTGTCGAGCGCCTGGTTGCCGCGCGTCTGGTCGGTGTCGACGATGCGCACGTAGACGGTGCCCGCACCGCCGCCGGGCAGCGGCGCCATGTAGTTGGTGCCGTCGCTCGTCGCCGTGACCACGAACGCGGTCTGGAAGCTCACGTTGTCACGCGACCACTGCACCTCGAAGTCGTCGCCGTCCGGCGACAGCGAGTGCCACGCATTGGCGTGCAGCTCCATCGCGCCCGACGCCCCCACGGGGATCACATACGTCCACTCGAGGAAGCTGTGCCGGTTGACAGGCTTGCCGCCCGAGAGGCGCTCGGTCAGCTGCTGCGCCTGGCCGTCGTTCGCGGTCGTCAGCGAGAAGCTGCCCGAAGACGTGCCGCTGCCGCCGAGCTCACTCGTTGCGTACTGGTCGACGCTGGAGACCGCCTGGGTCGTGCCGTTGGCGACGTTGGACGGCGCCGACGTGCCCACGCTGTTGAAGGCCGACACGCGGTAGTCGAACGACGTGAGCGGCGCGAGCCCGCCGTCGACGTAGAGCGTCACGCCTGCGCCGACGGTCGTCAGCTGCGACCAGTTGCCCACGCCCGGGTCCGCGCGTTCGACCGAGAAGCCCGTCTCGTTGCTCGACCCGGCCGTCCAGGTCAGCTCGATCGTCGTGTCGCTCGTCCCGGTGGCGACCAGCGCGGTCGGGCTGAGCGGCGGCTGCGGCGTCGGCGTCGTCGCGCTCGCGACGTTGGAGTAGCCGGACGAGCCGACGCTGTTGAACGCGATGACGCGGTAGAAGTAGGTCGTCCCGGCGGTCAGGCCGGTGTCGGCGAAGCTCGACGCGTTGGCGTTGGTGTTGGCCAGGACCGAGAACGCCACGCCGTCCAGGGAGCGCTCGACCGTGTAGCCCTCTTCGTTGACGGCGTTGTCGGTCCAGCTGAGCGAGATCGCGTCCGATGCTGTCGCCAGCGCCGCGAGCCCGGTGGGATCTGCGGGCGGCGTCGGCGGCGCCGTCGAGACGCCGCTGGCCACCAGCGCGTAGTCGCAGTCCAGCGCCGCCGTCTCGACGTGGCTGTCCTGGTTGAGCTCCGCCGCGATCACCTCGATCGTCCAGGCGCCGGCAGCCGGGTTCTGCACGAACACGTTCTCGACCGTGTCCACGCCGTTGGCGCTGCCGCCCGACGTGCTGTAGTTGCCCGCCGTCAGGCCGGCGTTGCCCCAGTAGACGGTGCCGCCAGGTCCGGTGACCTTGAGGTCGAGGTTGTTGATGCGGTGCAGGGTCGACGAGGTCGTGCCCGGCGGGTCGCGGAAGACCATCGTGACCTTCAGCTCGGGCGTGCCCGACGCGACGCTGACCGGGTGCACGTGGCTCTGCAGGTTCTCGAGCACGACCGTCTCGTCGACGACCAGCATCTCGGCGCGGCGGTCCCACATCTTCTGCAGGTCCGGGTGACCCCAGCCCTGGTGGACACGCGTCAGGTCGGAGTTGGTGCCGCTGAACGTCCACTGCGAGGCCGTGTTGATCAGCATCGCCTTGGCGGTCGTGTTGTTGGGCCGGTTCTCGAACGCGTCGGCGCCGCCGTTGGGGTTGCCGAACGCGCCGTTGTGCCAAAGCTCGTAGAAGCCGCCGAGCATGCCCGCGCAGATCGGCGTCGCACCCGAAGTGCCGCCGAACGAGCTGTAGTAGTTGGTCGACGTGTAGCCGGCCGAGCCCACCTGGTCGGTCGTGCCGATCCCGTCGTAGAAGCTCGCGATGTCCGGCTTGATGCGGCCGTCGGCCGCCGGGCCGATGCTGGCGCCGTTGTTCCAGGCGTCGTCGCTCTTGCTGACGGTGCCGTAGTGGCGGATGCCGCCGACGCTGATGATGTTCTTGGCCCAGGCCTGCGGACGCGAGTCCTGGTTGCCGGCGTTGCTCTGCGACTGCAGCACGCTGATGCGCGCGTGGTCGAACAGGATCAGGTCCATGTCCTGGCTGATCGACGAGTAGGCCAGCGTACGCGTGTTGCCCCAGCTGTTGGTCTGCAGCACCGTGCGGTAGGGCAGCGACGGGTTGACCAGCTCCGAGGTGTGCGCGTAGCGGCTGCCGCCGCTGATGGAGTTGTAGTCGCCGATGATCAGGAACGCGTCGGGCAGCGCGCCGCGCGCAGAGGCGTTGTTGGCGCCGGTGCCGAGCACGATGCCCGAGCAGCACGTGCCGTGCGCCGACGGCGTGTTGGTGCCGTGCACGAGGAAGTTCGGCAGGTCCGGGTGGTTCTCGTCACAGCCGCCGTCGAGCACTTCGATGCGCAGTCCCTGGCCGGTGACGCCCGCTTGCGCCTCCAGGTAGTCCATGCCGTGCATCTGGCGCGCGACGTCCATGTCGTCCTCGGGAGCAGACCAGCGGTCGATCCACTGGACCTCGTCGAGCGAGGCGAGCGCGGCGAGGTCGGCGAAGCGCAGGCTCACCGACATGAGGTGCGTCTCCATGCTGACGTCCTCGACGCGGCCCTGCAGACCCTCGACGAACTCCGAGACGGCGATCTTGTCCGCGACCGCGCGCGTCGTCGTCAGCAGGTTGACACGCACCCACCGCGACCCGGCGTCGTCCGAGGTCACGGCTGCCAGCAGCGGCTGCTCGAGCTTGTAGGCCGGGTGGAACGGCGCGACCGCACGCACGAACGGCAGCTTCTGCACCTCGGCGGCCAGCGTCGCGTCCATGCGGTAGACGTTGCCGTAGTTGGCGAGGAACAGCAGGCACTGGCCGCCGACGCCGCGGATGACGTCGCGGTAGGCCTCGAGCCCCTGCGTGTGGTACTGCACCAGGAACAGCTCGCTGTCCGGCCGCGCCGCGAGCGACGCAGGCACCGCGGGAGCGGCCGTGAGCGGGTCGAACGTCGCGTAGCGGAGCCCGATGCGGTAATCGGCGACGGTCGCCTCGGTCCAGCTGCCGTCCTTGCGACGCAGGGTGAACCCGAGCGCGCCGTCGACCTCGACGAGGCGCGCGACCGGGTTGCCCGACGCGTCGGGGATCGTGATAGCTGCCGGGTCCTGCGCGGGCAGGCCGGTTGCGAACGCGAGGACCGAGAGGAACGCTACGAAGAGGAGGTTGCGCATGGGGCTGGGGGCGTCTGCACAGCTTGCAAGCGACCGATGGGCGGTCGGGCAGAGACGCGTCCAAAAGGGTAGCACGCAACGACACCCTCTGCCGGGACCGCAAGGTCCACAACGCCGTCGGCATCGACCACTTCGGGCGACTACGAACTTCTGCGGTGCGCATCGGCGTAGCGCTGCGACGAAGGACGTGGCAGGGAAGACAGATTGTCTGGCTTCCGGTTCGCCCAGTCAGAGGAGGAATCCATGGTCACCACCCAATCTTCGATCTACGACAAGATCGGCGGCAAGCAGGCGCTCGCAGCGGTCGTCGAGGCCTTCTACCAGCGCGTGCTCGCCGACGAGACGCTCGCGCCGTTCTTCGAGGATGCCGACATGGACGCCCAACGCGCCCACCAGACGGCCTTCCTGGCGTTCGCGCTCGGCGGACCGAACGCATACACGGGCGCGGGCATGAAGGCCGCGCACGATGGCCTCGGCATCCAGGAGCAGCACTTCGGCGCCGTCGCGGGCCACCTCCAGGAGACCCTGCTCGACGCCGGCGTCGCAGCGCCCGAGCTCGACGCGATCATGACGGCCGCCGCCTCGCTCAAGCCAGAGATCGTGACGCCGTAGCGGCGCGCAGAGGCCCGCGACCGTCGGAAGCAACGGCGCCGTTTGCTGCGTCGCGGCCGCGCGCGATACTCGCGCTTCGCGGGCAGATCGCCCGCGTGAGCACGATGAACCCACTCCTCTCCCGGCGCGACTTCCACCGCGGGGCGGCTTCGGCCGCGCTCGCTGCCTCTCTGCCCTCGTTCGGAGCGCGCCGCGACGACCCTCCCGCGGTCCGGCTCGCGGTGATCGGGCCCGGCAAGCGCGGCATGAACCTCATGCGCGGCGCGTTCCTCGGCAACGGCTTCCAGGTCGTCGCCGTCTGCGACGTCGACAAGAGCCGCCTGGACGCGGCCAAGCAGCTGGCCGACAAGCGCCAGCCCGACACCGACTGCTTCGCGACCACGCGCCACGAGGACGCGATGGACCGCGACGACGTCGACGCCGTCGTGATCGCGACGCCGGACCACTGGCACGCCCACCAGATCCTCGACGCCGCCAGGCGCCGAAAGCACATCTACTGCGAGAAGCCGCTGACGCTGACGCTGCGCGAGGCGCAGCTGGTGATCCCGGCCGTGCAGAAGGCGGGCGTCGCGTTCCAGACCGGCAGCCAGCAGCGGACCGAGTTCGCCCAACGCTTCGTGCGCGCGGCCGAGCTGATCCGCAACGGCAGGCTCGGCGACGTGATGACCGTGCACGTCGGCGTCGGCGCGCCGCCGGCTGCGTGCTCCCTGCCCGCCGAGGAAATGGAGCCGGGCCTAGACTGGGACCGCTGGCTCGGCCCGGCGCCGCTGCGCGCCTACCACTCGGAGCTCTCCCCCCGCGGCGTGCACAAGCACTACCCCGCGTGGCGTCGCTACTGGGAGTACGCCGGCGGCGGGCTCGCCGACATGGGCGCGCACCACTTCGACATCGCGATGTGGGCGCTGGGGCGCGACGGCAGCGGCCCCGTCGAGGTGCACCCGCCGCTCGTCGACGGCGCCGAGACCGGGGCATCGGTCGTGTTCGACGACGGCGTCCGCGTCGTGCACGGCGGCCGCAGCGGCGCGACGTTCGTCGGCACCGAGGGCACGCTCGCCGTCGACCGCCCGCGCATCGGCGCCGAGCCGGCCAAGCTGCTCGAGGAGCCGCTGCCCGACGACGCTGCGCTCCTGCCGCGCCGCAAGAGCCACGCCCAGGACTGGCTCCAGGCCATCCACGGCGGCGAGCCGACGACGTGCCCCGTCGAGGTCGGCGCCGGCAGCGTCGCGCTCTGCCACCTCCTCAACGTCGCCTACCGATTGCGCCGCAAGCTGCGCTGGGACCCGGTCGACTGGCGGTTCGTCGACGACACCGAGGCCAACGCGCTCTGCGACTACGAGCGGCGCGCAGGCTACGCGCTGCCCGCGTCCTAGCTGCTCCTGGCTAGCCTACGCGCCGCGCCGACGACCCGACGCCATCGCTGAAGCGAAGAACGACTCGAAGCGACGTTCGAACTCCTCGGGTCGCGATCGCCACGGCGTGGCGTGCCCCACCTCCGGCACCAGCCACAGCTCCTTGGGCTCGTGCGCCTGCTCGAACAGCCGCTGGCCGTGCGCGCACGGGACGATCCGGTCGCGCTCGCCGTGGACCACCAGCAGCGGCGCCGGCGGCAGCGCCGCTAGCGCGTCGTCCGGGTCCAGTCCGTCGGTGAGGAACAGCGGCACCAGCGGCGCCAGCAGCGGCGCCTTCGAGCAGGCGATCTCGCGGTAGTTGGAGAACGTCGACTCGGCGATCACACCGCGCACCGCGGGGCGCTGCGCGGCCGCCGCCACGCCGATCGCGCCGCCGAGGCTGTGTCCGAACACGACCGTGTGGTCCGGATCCCTCGCGAGCGCGAGGTCGATCGCGGCGACAGCGTCCGCGACCGTTCCGGCCCGCGTCGGGGCTCCGTCGCTCCTGCCGTAGCCGCGGTAGTCGAAGACCAGCACAGAGAAACCGCGCTTCGGCAGCCACTCGACGTAGTGCGCGTGCAGCGTGACGTTGGCGGCGTTGCCGTGGCAGTAGACGACCGTGCCCTTGGGTTCGCCCGGAGCCTTCATCCACCAGCCGTGCAGCGAAGGGCCGCCGGGCGCTGCGAACGAAACCTCTTCGACGTCTACGCCGAAGTCCGTAGGCGCCGCGTAGACGCGCTGGTTCGGGAAGTAGAACCAGCCGTCCCCCACCCAGAACATCAGCGCGAACCCAGCGGCGACCAGCAGCGCGAAGGCGCGCAGGATCCGCATGAACCACGTGGAGCGTGTGAGCATCGAAGCGATGGCAGCGAGGCTAACTGCTCCTCGGAAGCGGTGATCGCTCCGCCGTAGCGCACAGACTTTTTTCTGTGCGTCCCGCTGCAGCCCGCCACACCGCATCGCCGCTCGCGTACCATGTCGTCATGCCTCGTCTCCAGCTCTGTGCGCTGTCCCTCGTCGTCGCTCCCGCTGCGCTGCTCGCGCAGGCGCCGCCCAACTACTACCAGTCGATCGATGCCACCTCGGCCGTGACGCTGCGCGCGACGCTGCACGACGTGATCGACGACCACCAGCGGTTCCCCTACACGTCGACCGCGACCGACACCTGGAACATCCTCGAGCTCGCCGACGAGAACCCGACCAACTCGTCCAAGATCCTCGACGTCTACCGCAACGGCTCGCACCGCAAGGTCGGCGGTGGGAACAACAAGTACAACCGCGAGCACACGTGGCCGAAGTCGTACGGCTTCCCCAACGACGGCAGCAGCAACTACGCCTACACCGACTGCCACCACCTGTTCCTCTGCGACTCCTCCTACAACTCGTCGCGCAGCAATAACCCCTTCGCGAACGGCGACGCGAGCTGGACCGAGAAGCCGACGGTCTCGCAAGCCGGCCAGGGCGGCGGCAGCGGCGTCTACCCGGGCAACTCCAACTGGCGCAGCACGGACTTCTGGCAGGTGTGGGGCGCGCGCAAGGGCGACGTCGCGCGGGCGTTGCTCTACATGGACGTGCGCTACGAAGGCGGCACGCACGGCGTCACCGGCCACGCCGAGCCCGACCTCGTGCTGACCGACGACATGAACCTCGTCGCGGCGAGCAGCACGGGCTCCAACATCGGCCTCGCCTACATGGGCCAGCTCGACACGCTGCTGCAGTGGCACGCCGAGGACCCGGTCGACGCCAAGGAGGCCGCGCGCAACGACGCGGTCTTCGTCTACCAGGGCAACCGCAACCCGTTCATCGACCACCCCGAGTGGGTGACCGCGATCTTCGGCAGTCCGACCGGCGGCGGCGGCGGCGGCACAGGTGGAACGGGTGGAACGGGAGGCACCGGCGGCACAGGTGGAACTGGCGGCACGGGCGGAACCGGCGGAACCGGCACGCCGTGGATCAATGAGTTCCACTACGACAACAAGGGCGGAGACCGCGGCGAGTTCGTCGAGATCGCCGGCCCCGCCGGCCTCGACCTCAGCGGCTGGACGCTCGTGGGCTACAACGGCGCCTCGGGCGACCCCTACAACACCATCTCGCTCAGCGACGTGTTGCCCGACCAGCAGGCGGGCTTCGGCACCGTCGCGGTCGACTTCACCGGCCTGCAGAATGGCTCCCCCGACGGCCTGGCGCTGATCTCGGACGCCGGCAGCGTGGTGCAGTTCTTGAGCTACGAGGGCTCGTTCACCGCAGCCAGCGGCCCTGCGGCTGGCGTCGCGTCGACGGACATCGGCCAGAGCGAGAATTCGAACACGCGACGGGGACACTCGCTGCAGCTGGGCGGCGCGGGCGGCAGCTACGGCGACTTCTCGTGGGAGAGCCCGCAGAACAACACGCGCGGCCAACCCAACCGTAACCAGACGTTCCAGTGAGTCCCTTCGCGGTGCTGTGACCCGACGCTCCGCTCCGCTGATCCCCGCGCTGCTGGCCCTGCTGGCGGTCTCGGCGGCGCTGGTCACGCTCCGCCGCTGCACGGACCGGGGCGAGCCTGAGCTGCCGGCGGCGACGGCGGAGACCGACGCAGAGGACCGGCCCATTGGCGCCACCGAGCCCGCTGCGTCGACGCGCGCGGCGGCGAGGCTCGGCGCACAGCTCCTGGGCCGCGTCGTCGACGACCAGGGCGCGCCTATTCCGGGCGCGCTCGTGACGATGGTGCAGGGCGGCCGCGAGGACGCGCAGATCACCGCGCGGCAGGTCAGAGCGCGGACGGACGCGAGCGGCGCCTACGAGCTGCGCGGGCTGCCTATGGGACCGCTCGGCGTGCGCGCAGCCGCCGACGGACACGCGACCATGCAGATAGGAGACCTGCGCCCCGATCGCGCGCCGGATCAGCGGCTCGTGGTCAGAGCGCTGCAGCTGCCGCGCGCGGTGCGCTACCACGGTCGCGTCTCGTGCGAGGGCCGCGGGCTCGCCGACGTCGAGGTCCGCGTGCTGCCGCAGCTCGTGCCCGGCGACGCTGCAGCGCCGCTCGTCCGCAGCACCCGCACCGACGAGCAGGGCCGGTTCGAGGTGCTCGAGGCGCCGCCGCCGCCCGTGCACGTCGCCGTCGACACGCCGGATCACCGAGCGCTGCCCGCAGGCTCACAGCTCGTCGACGACGCCGCTGCGCCGGTCCTCTTCACGTGTGAGAGATGGCCGACGCTGGTCGGCGCCGTGGTCGATCGAACGAGCGGCGCGCCGATCCGCGGCGCACGCCTCAGCCTGCGCGGGATTGACGCAACGGGATCGGACACCAGCCGGGTCGAAGCAGAGAACGAGGCCGACGGCGCGTTCGCGATGCCGATGCGCGAGGGGGAGACGTTCGTGCTGGGCGTGCGCGCCGCGGGCTACGCAGAGCAGCTGCTCGAGCTTTCGCCGGACGCGCACCGCGCACCGCTGCAGGTCGCGCTCACGGCAGCGTGCTCGATCACCGGCGTCGTCACGAGAGGAGGCGATCCCTGCGCCGCGTCGCTGACGCTTCACCGGCGGGACGACGACCTCGCCGTCGCCAGCGCACCTACGGCAGAAGCCGGCGTCTACATCCTGACGGGTATCCTGCCCGGCAGCTACGTCCTGCGCGTCGACCCCGCGAACGGAGCGCGCCAGGCGCGCCGCGTCGAGCTGACCGCCGGCGAGCCCCTCACGCTCGACGTCGCGGTGACCGACGGCGCGTCGTGGACCGGTCGCGTGACCGGAACACTTCCGCTCCCCGCGGAGGTCTGCTGCCGCCTCGCAGACGGGCTCGCACGACGAGGCGCCGTGCGCGCCGACGGGACGTTTGTGGTCGAGGGGCTGTCGCAAGGCGATTGGAGCCTGACGGCCTACTCCAAGCGGCGCACGTGGGCCGACAAGGCCGCGCGCATGCTGCTCGAGCGGCTCCCGTTCCGCGCCGAGCTCTCCGTCAGCGAGGCCACCGCGCGCGACGGCGGCGAGCTCTACCGGGACGTCGCCGCGCCCGGCAGCCGCCTCGGCAGCCTCAGCGGCCAGCTCTCCCCACAACAGGCCGGCGCCGCGTTCGATGTCGAGCCGCTCGACGCAGACACACCGACGGTCCCACCGGGCCTGCTCCGCGGCACCGTGGGCTCAGACGGCACGCTGCGGCTGGACGCGGTGCTGCCAGGCCGCTGGCGGGTCACGCTGCGAGCGGCCGGCGACTCGCGCACCGCCGAGGTCACGGTCGTCGCGGGACGCGCGGCCTTCTGCGACGAAGCCGCGTTCGGAAGCGGCGGGCGGTGAGGTAGCGGGCCGCCGCGACGCTCACAACCCGACGACCGCAGCCAAGGACCCCGAGGTCACGAGCTGCAGCGGGTTCTGCGGCGCCGCCGGGTCGAAGACGAGCCAGCCGTGCAGCATCGTGAACTCCATCAGCGCGGTCGCATTGGGAATCAGCAGCGAGACGCTCGCAGCACCGCTCGCGTCGGTCGCTGCCGCTGCCGTCGCTTCGAGTGACTGCCAGAGCTGGCAGCCAGGGCCTGCGCCGAGCGCGGAGAGGTCTGCGGGCAGCGCCACCCCGAGGAACTCCGTGTGCGAGAGGCCTGTCGCGAGGAACGCCACCGACGAAGCAGCCGCGCTCGCCAGCGTCACGTCGTAGGTCACGCCGAACTGGGGATCGCCGACGCATCCGATCGTAGGCACGCCGCCGCTGCCGGCACATCCGACTCCGTAGCTGACGCACCGGCCGCGCGGCGTGCGCAGCTCGGCGAGGCGCGTGAGCAGGGCGAAGTAGTTCTGCTGCTGCAGCGGCGTCAGCTGCGAGGCGAGCAGGTTCTGGTTCTCCCAGGGATCGT
>JBERSB010000390.1:0-2108 GCA_041236755.1 Luminiphilus sp.
GGAGGGCTGGTTGGCGGTCAACGGCGCCGACGGCCGGCCCGACTACCGCGCGCCCAACGTGCGGCTGCAGTCCTATCTGGTGGCGACGGCGTGCGAGCTCGACGCGAGCGCCCCGGACGCGCCGCGCACCGGAGTCGCGGTGATCGTCTCGGGCGCGTTCTGCAACAACGCGGGCATGCCGTTCTTCGGCGACTTCGCGCTCAACGTCTGCAACTGGTTGGCCGAGCGGAAGGTGCTGCTCGACATCGAGGGCGCGCGCTACGAGGTGCGCAACCTCGACATCAAGAAGCCGCAGATGGACCGCGTCTGGTCGCTGCTGGTGCTCTGGGTGCCGGGCGTGTTCCTGGCGCTCGGATTGTTCGTTTGGTGGCGGCGGAGGCACTGATGGGCAGCAAGGCGATCGGGATGTTGTTGGCGCTCGTGGCCGTGCTCGGCGCGGTGCTCTGGCTGACCGACCGGGAGACCGCGGTCGAGGAGCGGACCGAGACCTCGGTGCTCGACGGCCGCTCGCTCGGCGCTGCGACCCGCATCCGCTGGCAGTTCCACGAGCGCGAGCCCGTCGAGCTCGGCCGGGCGCCGGACGGCCGCTTCCAGCTCCAGGAGCCGTTCGTCGACATCGCGTCGGAGGGCTACCTGACGCAGATCGTCAACGCCTGGAACTCGGCGCAGATGCGCGCGGTGCCGTTCGCCGACGACGAGGCCGGGCGCGAGAAGGCGGGCCTCGCGCCGCCGAAGCTGAAGCTGATCGTCGAGTGGGAGGACCGCCGCATCGAGGTCGAGGTCGGCGACCGCGGCCCGCTCGGCGAGACGCGCTTTTTGCGTCGCGACGACAAGATCTGGGAAGGCGGCCAGGCGCTGCTCGAGAGCATGCGCGTAGGCCTCGAGGACCTGCGCGAGAAGCAGGTCTTCCGCCACCAGCGGATCCAGACGAATCGGCTGCGGGTCGAGCAGGTCAACCCGCTCGGCGGCCGCGAGACGCGCGCGCTGCAGCGCGACGGCCCGGTGGGGCAGCTGCTGTCGCCGGTCGAGGGGCGCGCGGACACGCGCGCGGCCGAGCAGTTCGTGACCGCGGTGACGTCGCTGCGCGTCGACCACTTCCAGCCGAGCATCGCCCGCTCCCCGGACCGCGAGGCGGACATCAAGATCGAGGTCGAGGGCGCGTTCGGGACCGAGCGGCTCGAGCTCTGGATGGAGCAGGGGCAGGTCTGGGGCTACCTGCCCGACCGTGGCCACCTGTTCATCAGCGACAACCGCCAGTACGGGCAGGTGTTCGTCAACGCCGCCAACCGGCTGCGCGCGCGCATCCTGGTGCCCATGGGCGAGAGCGCGTTCGAGGAGCTGGTCGAGCTGATCATCGATCCCGGCCAGGGCCGCGGCGACCGGGTCCGGCTGGTGCGCGACGGCCAGAGCGCGCCGTGGCGGCTCATCGAGCCGGTCGAGTTCCTCGCGAAGCCGACGCCGGTCAACGAGGCCGCCTACGCGCTGCAGCGGCTGGTCGCGCGCAAGTTCGTGACCGACGAGGACGTGCGGCGGCCGCGGGCGGAGGACCCGCGCTACGGCATGACCGGCGCGCGCTGGGCGCTGACGACCCGGCGCGTCGGCCAGCGAGAGATGTACACGGTCTGGTTCGGCGGCGACGCCGGCACGAGCGGCGAGGACGAGCTCGTCTACTGCGCGCGGAGCGACGAGCCCGACAACGTGGCGGTCGTGCCCAAGTCGGCGCTGACCCAGCTGCAGCGGCCGTGGGCGGACTACTGCGACACGCGCATCCTGCGCCAGCCGGCGGTCGTCGAGCGCCTGGACCTGCGGCACCGAGACGGCCGGGTGCGCTCGTTCCGCATGCAGCCCGACGGCAGCTGGAAGCTCGAGGGCGACGACGCCGACCGCTCCGAGGTCGGCGACTACGTCGACGACACGCTCCGCGACTTCGTCGGCAAGCACGCCGACGACATGCGGGAGGGCAGCGGCTTCGGGGCGGAGCCCGACTGGGAGCTGGTGCTGCTGCGCGCCACGGGCGACGCGCTCGGCAGCGCGAGGATCTGGGACCGCGGCCCCGATCAGCGGCTGGTCGCGCGCGGCCAGGTGCGGCCCGGCGAGCAGGAGCAGCT
>JBERSB010000391.1:0-7446 GCA_041236755.1 Luminiphilus sp.
GCCGCCGACCCGACCCCGCTCGTGCGCATCGGCTCGGTCGACGTCGTGGCGCGCGCGGTCGACCTCGCGTCCGGAGACGTGCTCTTGCGGTCCGTCTACCTCGACGACCCCGAACTCTCGGTGCGGCGCGAGCAGGACGGCACGCACGTGCTCGGCGTGGTCGTGCCGCCGAGCGCCGACGAAGCGGAGAGCGACGCCGACGCCGCGACCGGCGCCGAGGCGCGCGAACTCACCGTCGAACGCCTGCACGTCACCGGGCTCGCGCTCGACTACGTGGACGAGACGACCGAGCCGCGCACCCACCTCCGCGTCGTCGACAGCGACGTCGAGGCCGCGCACCTCTCGAGCAGGGCCCGCTCGGAGCCGCGCCCGCTGGCGTTCTCGGCGACGCTGCGCGGCGGCGACGTCGAGCTGGAGCAGCGCGTGCACCGCTCCTCGATGATCGGCGGCCTGCTCGTGTCGGGCGCGCAGGCGCTCACGGGCAGCCGCGACGAGCACGAATACGAGCTCCGGCCGCTGCTGGACCAGGCCCGCGTCGACGCCCAGCTGACGCTGTTCCCCGTGACCGCGGGGCAGGTCAAGGCCGACGTCGACAGGCTCGAGCTGTCGGCGTTCCGCGGGCTCGCCGCGATGGGCGGCGTGTCGCTCACCGACGGCCTCTACGACGCGCGCGCGGCCGTCGACCTCAAGGGACACGACGGGGTGCGCATCCAGAGCGACCACGTCTTCACCTGGCTCGCGCTGCAGGAGCCGCCGAACGGTCCGCTCAGCACCTACCTCCGCCTGCCCGCGCCGCTACAGACGGTCCTGTTCCTGCTGCGCGACCCGGACGACCGGCAGCGCCTGCCGCTGAACGTCACCGTCCCGCCCGGCCCTGGTGGGCGGACCGCGGTCGTCGACGCGGTCGTCGAAGGCATCGCCAAGATGATCGCCCAGTCGGTCCGCGGCGCGGGCGCGCGCGCGGCCTCGGCGCTCACCGGCATCGTGTTCGGCGCGCAGTCCGAGGCGCCCGGCGTGACCGCCGAGTTCACGTTCGCCCCGGGCTCACCGCTCCCCGAACCCGCAGCGCTGCAGCAGCTCGTCGAAGGTATGCGCAGCGACCCCGAGCTGACGATGGTCCTCGCGCACCTGCTCGGCGCGGGCGACCTGCTCCACGCCCGGGAGCTCGCCAACCCGGCGCCGGACGTGTTGCGCGAGACCATCGCCGAGCTGGAGCGCACGCGCGCGTCCCTCGAGCGTGCCCGGGCTCCCGTCGCGCAGGACGTCGTGGCGCTCTACGCCGCCGGACAGGTGCAGCAGGCGATCCGCCGGCAGGAGCGGCTGCTTCAGCTGGACTCCCGCCAGGGCGACGTGCTGGAGGCGCTCGCGGTCGCCCAGGACCACCTCGACAACCCCGGCGAGCGCGCCGCTGCACGCCGCACCCGCAGGGCCGCCCTGGCGCTCGCCGAGGCGCGCCTCGACGCCGTCGAGCGCGCGGTCCGCACAGCCGCGCCGGAGCTGGCGCCGGAGCGCTTCGAACGGCGGGCCGGACGTCCGTCGCTGGCGTCGGACATTCCGCAGGGCGGCGTCGTGCAGGCCAGGCTGCGGCGCCGCGCGGTCCAGACGGCCCGGTAGCGCCCCCTCGCCGCTGCGGCCGGCCCTCGCCGAGCCCCGCAGGTCGCGTTATTGGCCACCACCCCGTGGTCGATCCGGCCGAAAGGTCGTTCAATAGGCAAATGGCGCGCAGGCCGCGCGCGCATGAACGGATCGAGCATGAACCGACTCCACCACACCATCGCCATGTTCTCGCTGGCGGCCCTCGGGCTCGGGCTCACCTGCCCCGCCCAGACCGCAGCGCGCAACCCCCAGCGGCCCAAGCAAAGGGTCGAGGACGTCCGGGCCAGCAAGGACGTGCAGCGCGACGCGGCCAAGATCGACGCGCTGTTGGAGCGCGGGCTCCGACGGAACCGCGTCGAGGCGCAGCCGATCACCGACGACGCGACCTTCGTGAGGCGGGCGTATCTGAACATCGTCGGGCGGATCCCGACCCTGAAGGAGACCGAGACGTTCCTGGCGGACCAGAACCCCGAGAAGCGGCAGGTGCTGCTGGACCTGCTGCTCGACAGCCCCGGCCGGACCAGCCACTTCAGCAACTTCTGGTTCGACCTGCTGCGCGTGAAGTCGCGCCACCGCCAGCTGCGCGGTGAGCCGTTCGCGCACTTCATCCAGACGGCGGTGCGCGACGACATGCCCTACGACGAGTTCGTGCGGGCGATGCTCGTGGCGGAGGGCCCCGCCCACGGCCGCGACAACGGCGCCACCGGCCACCTGATGCGCGACACGGGCATGCCGCACGACTCGATGGCCAACACCGTGCGGCTGTTCCTCGGCACGCGGCTCGAGTGCGCGCAGTGCCACAACCACCCGTTCGACCACTGGACGCAGAAGCAGTTCTTCGGGATGGCGGCGTTCTTCGGCGGCATCAACTACCGCGACCCCACCGCGATGGCGAACTACCGGGGTATGCGACAAAAGCTCGCCGACGTGCCGCAGCGCACCCGCCAGCAGACGCTGCAGCTGATCCGTCGCCTGACGCAGGGCATCCACGGCTCCGGCAGCGGCCTCGCCAAGCTCCCCAAGGACTACCAGTACGACGACGCGCAGCCGCTCAGCACGGTCAAGGCCGACACCATCTTCGGCGCCAACGTGAAGCTGCGCTATCCGTCGCAGACGATGGCGCGCTCGCAGAGCAAGCGCGCGCGCGCGCGGCGCCGCGAGCAGCAGGTCGAGGGCGCAGAGTCGCGCGAGGCCCTCGCCGACTGGATGACCGACACGCAGAACCCGATGTTCGCGACGACCATCGCGAACCGAATGTGGGCGCGCACATTCGGCCGCGGCCTCGTCGAGCCGGTCGACGACTGGAAGAAGAAGACCAAGGCCGTGCACCCCGAGATCCTCAAGGAGCTCGAGAAGATCCTGGTGCGCGTCGACTTCGACCTGCGCCAGTTCGAGCGCGTGCTCGTGCACACCCAGCTGTTCCAGCGCGAGGTCGAAGCCACCGACCCGACGCCCGGTGTGGCGCCCAACTTCCAGGGCCCGACCCTGCGGCGCATGAGCAGCCAGCAGGTCTGGGACTCGCTGCTGACGCTGGTCTTCGACGACCTCGACGAGCGGCTGCGCGACCCCGCAGAGCGCGCGGAGAGCCTCTACGCCTACCACGACCAGCTCAAGGACGCGACCGCGGACGAGCTGCTCGCGGCGGCCCAGGGCGGCATGCGCGGCATGATGCAGCAGATGACCCAGGACCGCCGCCAGGAGGCCAAGGACGCCCAGCGCCGGGACCAGATGGCGCGCAAGCGCGCGCGGCCGCTGCTGCGAGAGCTCGAGGAGGCCCGCCGCGACGGCGACCTGCCCAAGGTCGCGCAACTCCGCAAGCGGCTCGAGCAGATGGGCGTCGACATCGGCTCGCGCGCGGCCAAGGGCGCGGAGCGCGGCATGATCCGCGCGAGCGAACTCGAACAGCCGGCCCAGCTCGGCCACGTGCTGCGCCAGTTCGGCCAGTCCGACCGCGAGACCATCGACGCGAGCACCGACGTCGCCACGGTGCCGCAGGTGCTGAGCCTGATGAACGGGTTCCTCGACCAGCAGGTGCTCAACGGCGAGTCCGCGCTGCGCAGCGACCTCAAGCTCGCAGCCGACGGCCAGCGGCGCGTCGAGGTCGCCTACCTGACGATGCTCAACCGGGCGCCGACAGCCGAGGAGACCGACCGCTGGCGCCGCCTCATCGCCGTGAACGGCCACAAGGCCATCGAAGACCTCGTCTGGGTGCTGTGCAACAGCAACGAGTTCCGCTTCGTCCGCTGATCCGCCGCAACCACGAACCCAACCCATCGCCATGTCGCTCCGTAAGACCCTCCGCAGCGTCGACCTCGACACCCGCCGCACCTTCCTGTCGGGCATGGCCCGCTCGATGTTCGGCGTCGGCGCGGCCGCCACGTTCGGCCCGTCGCTGCTCGCGCGCTCGCTCAACCAGGATCCGCAGGACCCCAAGCCGATCGTGCTCGGCAACGCTTCGGCCAAGCACGTGATCTACCTGTTCATGTCGGGCGGCATGAGCCACATCGACACGCTCGACCCCAAGCCGGGCCAGAAGACGCACGGCCCCAAGGAAGCCGTCGACACCAACGTCGAAGGCATCCAGCTCGGCGGCTACCTGCCCAAGGTCGCCCGCCACATGGACAAGTGCTGCATCGTCAGCTCGATGACCAGCAACCAGGGCGCGCACGAGCAGGCCCAGTACCTGATGCGGACCAGCTACGAGCTGCGCGGCACCATCCGCCACCCGAGCACGGGCGCGTGGTGCCACCGCATGGCCGGCCGCCACAACGACACGCTGCCCGGCCACGTGATCATCGGCGGCGGCTCGAACGCGCCCGGCGCGGGCTTCTTCCCCGCCGAGTTCCAGCCGGTCCCGATCGGCAACGCCAACGAGGGCCTCAAGAACGCGACGCTGCCGAGCGGCGTCACCGAGAGCCGCTTCAAGCGCCGCCTCGAGATGCTGCAGGAGCTCGACCAGACCTTCGCGCAGAAGCACAAGCAGGCGTCGGTCGGCTCCTACAGCCAGGCCTACGAGGACGCGGTCAAGGTGATGCGCAGCAGCGACCTCGCCGCCTTCGACCTCGGCCAGGAGTCGCAGGCGATGAAGGAGGCCTACGGCACGGGCTCGTTCGGCAGCGGCTGCCTGATGGCGCGGCGGCTCGTCGAGCACGGCGTGCGCTACGTCGAGGTGATGAGCGGCGGCTGGGACACCCACTCCGAGAACTTCGACCGCCTCGAGGACCTGACGCCGCAGATCGACCAGGGCCTGAGCGCGCTGCTCGCCGACCTCGACGCGCGCGGGCTGCTGCAGGACACGATGGTCGTGCTGACCAGCGAGTTCGGACGCACGCCCGACATCGACGAGGACAACGGCCGCAACCACTACCCCAAGGCGTTCAGCGCGCTGCTCGCCGGCGGCGGTGTGCGCGGCGGCCAGCGCTACGGCAAGACCGACAAGGAGGGCCGAGAGGTCGACTCCGAGCCGACCTCGATCCCGGACCTCAACGCGACGATCGCGTACGCCTGCGGCCTGCCGACCGACCACAAGCTCTACTCGCCGTCCGGGCGGCCGTTCCAGGTGGCCCACAAGGGCATGCCAATCACGGAGATCTTCTGACCTTCCGACGTCCAGGCAGCGGCGCCGCGCCGACCGCCCAGGGCCCCGAGACCCCTCGACCGATGACGACCCGACTGATCCCGCTGCTGATGCTCCTGCTCGCGCCGCTCGCGGCGCAGTCCAAGGCGAAGGTGGACTTCGAGAAGCAGGTCTTCCCGATCTTCGAGCGCAACTGCACCGAGTGCCACCGCGCCACCTACGTGGACGAGAACGGGCGCAAGCGCCGGCCCAAGGGCAAGGTGATGCTCGACACGCTCGCCAACATCAAGAAGAGCAAGCGCGGCAAGCTGATCGTCGCCAAGAAGCCGGGCGACTCGATCCTGCTCGAGTCGATCTCGCTGCCCGCCGAAGACGAGGACCGCATGCCGCCGCCCAAGAAGGGGCCGCCGCTCTCCAAGCAGCAGATCGAGCTGATCGAGCGGTGGATCAACGAGGGCGCCGACTACGGCAGCTGGACCGGCGAGAAGCCGGCAGAGAAGGAGTCCGACGAGAAGGGCAAGAAGCCGAGCAGCTCGAAGCGCAAGGCACAGACGAGCGCGCCTGCCAAGAAGAAGCGCGGCCCTTCGCCCGTCGTGACGCTGAGCAAGGGGCTCGCGGCGGTGAAGCCCGCGGCCCTGCAGGCTTTCCGTGGCGAGGGCGCGCTGTTCTCTGTCCAGAGCATCGGCGACGACAACCCGCTCTTGCGCGTGAGCTGCTGCGGCAGGACCGACCTCGTCGACGACGGCGCGATGTCGCAGCTGCTGCCGATCGCAGACCACATCTTCGAGCTCGACCTCGCGCGCAGCCAGGTCGGCGACGCGGGCTGCGCGGTCATCGCCAAGATGAAGCGCCTGACCAAGCTCGACCTGCGCCAGTCCCTGGTTTCGAACGCGGGCGCCAAGGAGCTGGCCGCGTGCCGCGAGCTGCGCAGCGTCAACCTCTTCGACACGCGGGTCGGTGACTACGCGCTGGTGGCGTTCGCCGGCCTCGAGCAGCTCGAGCAGCTCTACCTGTGGAAGACCGAGGTGACCGCCAAGGCCGTGGTGCGGCTCCGCGAACAGAACAAGGACCTGCGCGTGGTGTTCGCTCCGGACCTGCCCGACGCCATGGCCGAGGAGCCGACGCGCGGGCGCCGTCGACGCTGAGGCGTCCGATGCGGCGCCGCCACGCCGGTCGTGGCACCATGAGCACATGCACATCACGTTCGTCCTGACCGGCGGCACGATCGACAAGGACTATCCGCGCAGCCAGGGGGGCTACGCCTTCGAGTTAGGCGAGCCCGCGGCCGAGCGGCTGCTCGCGCGCATGCGCCCCTCGTTCACGTTCGAGGTGCACACCGCGTGCAGCAAGGACAGCAGCGAGATCACCGACGACGACCGGGCCCACCTCGTCGAGATCGTGCAGGCGCTGCCCGACGACCGCGTCGTCGTCACCCACGGCACCGACACGATGCTGGACACCGCGGCGTTCCTCGCGCACCGCGTCCGCGGCAAGCGCGTGGTGTTGACCGGCGCCATGCGCCCCGAGCGCTTCTCCGACTCGGACGCCCCCCTCAACTTCGGCTGCGCGGTGGGCGCAGTGCAGGCGCTGCCCCAGGGCGTCTACGTCGCCATGCACGGCGTCGTAGGGCCGCACGACCGCGTGCGGCGCGACCCCGAGACCGGAACATTCGAGCTGACATGAAGATCCCCGAAGACCCACGCATCCCCCGACCGGCCGGCCACTACAGCCCCGTGGTCGAACACATGGGCCTGCTGTTCTGCTCCGGACAGCTGCCGATGGACCCCGCCACCAAGGAGGTCCCCGAAGGCGCTGCGGCGCAGACTCGGCGCGCCCTGGACAACCTCGAGGTGCTGCTGCAGGCCGCTGGCAGCCGCCGGGAGCGCGTGCTGCAGGTCCGCATCTACGTCGCGGACATCGACCACTGGGACGAGGTGAACCGCGCCTACGCCGAGTGGTTCGGCGCGCACCGTCCGGCCCGCGCGATCATCCCGTGCGGCCGGCTGCACTACGGCTGCCTGCTCGAGCTGGAGGCCACGGCGGCAACGGACGAGCGGCCGTCCTGACGCGCGGACGCGACCCGACCACGCTTGACGCCGTCCGGGGCGCTGGCTACGGTTCTGCGCTCGATTCCCGGCCCGCGGGCCGGATCGACGGTCGGGGCGTGGCTCAGCTGGGTAGAGCGTTGCGTTCGGGCCGCAAAGGTCGGAGGTTCGAATCCTCTCGCCCCGACCAGTTTTCCTCCCTCGGAGAGCTGGTCTCCCCCACGATCG
>JBERSB010000392.1:0-4484 GCA_041236755.1 Luminiphilus sp.
CTTCCGATCTCGACGAGCTCGAGCGGCGTGGCGCGGTCGAAGTGCACGCCTTCGACCACAGGGTCGCAGCACATCGCGACCCGCGCCGCGCGAGGCTTCACGACCGCGGCGTCGTCGCCGATCGAAACGGCCACGTCGGCGCGGCTCGGGAAGAACGCGCGCAGCTGCGCCGTTAGCTCGCGCTCGGACGCCACCTCAGCGCCCTTGCCCCGCAGGGTCCGACGGCGGCAGGGTCACGACGACGGTGCCGACGATCTGCTCGCGCGGCAGCGCCCCGAAGAGCTGGCTGTCGCCCCAGGTCGAGAGCGGGTCGGGATGGCGGATCGTGACCGTGGCGGCGTCCAGCGCGGAGACGCGCGAAATCAGCTCGCCGTGCGGAGTGTCGATGAGCACGTCGCTGCCGACCTGCAGGCCGCTGGCGTAGCGGTCGAGCAGGACCCAGGAGCCAGGCGGGATGTCCGGGTTCGTGTTGCGCCCGGGCGGGACCCAGCGCGACTCGAACTTGAGCAGGAACCACGCGAGCCCGACCACGCCGATGACCACCGTGAACCGGCGCGCCCAGCGCGCGACGCGCTGCGGCGTCACCGGCTCCGCGGGCGTGCGCGGCGGCGCTTCGCTGGCTTCGCTCATCCCGCGCAGCATCGGACCAAGCCGTCGCGCGGTAAAGCCTCAGCCGTCCAAGGCATCCAGCAGCCCGCGCGTCGCGGCCCCGGGATCCGCCGCGCCCATCACCGCGCCGACCACAGCCACGCCCGCAGGCCGGTCGACGCTCCGCACCGCCCGCAGCCGATCCGCGGTGACGCCACCCAGCCAGACCACCGGCAGCGTCGCTTCGCGCGTCAGCTGCGCGGCTTCGGCCACGCCGAGGGTGACCGCGTCAGGTTTGCTCGCCGTCTCCCACACGGGCGCCAGGACCGCGAACGAGCACCCGGCCTCGGCCGCCTCCTGCAGCTGTGCACGGTCGTGCACGGACGCGCCGAGCAGCAGCGAAGCGCCGAGCACCGACCTCGCCGCCGCGGGCGGACTCGAGCGGTAGCCGACCTGCGCGCCGTGGGCGACGCCGCACGCCGCGACCTCGATCCGGTCGTTGACCAGCAGCAGCCCCTCGACGTCGTCGACCAGCGTGCGGATCGCCTCGCACGCCCGCATCACCTGGCGCGCCGTCCAGGCGGGCTCGCGAACCTGCACGCACCGGCAGCCGGCCGCGAGCGCAGCGGCGACCACCTCGGCCATGCGCACGACGTCGCCTGCACCGTCGGTGACCAGGGTCAGGCGTAGACGGGGATCGAGCATGCGCGCTGCATGCTAGCGGGCCGCGCCCTCCGCTCCCACGCCGCGCCTCGACGCCCGCGCCGGCGCGTCAGATCCGCTTCTCGTAGATCGGCCCCTTCTCGAAGTACTCGTTCTCCGCGCCGACCGTGTCCATGTCGTAGCGGCGCCCCTCGAGGATCATCCGGCTGGCGATGATGCCCATCTCCAGGCTGTGGTCCTGGTTGGTGTAGCGGAAGCGACCCGGGCGGCCGACGTAGATCAGGTTCTCGAGCTGGTCCAGGTAGCCACGGATGCGCTCGACGTTGCCCTTGTAGGTCGTGTCGTAGACCGGGTAGACGTGGCTCCTGCGCCACAGGTACGACTGCCGGATCTCGTCGCGCGTGAAGAAGCCCCACTGCTCGAAGAACGGCATCACCATGTCGAGGATCTGCTCCTTCGACATGCTCCAGATCTCGTCCGTCTCGAACGCGAAGAACTCGATGAAGAAGGACGTCTTGCCGGCTGGGCACATGTCCTTGCTGAAGTTCTTCATCTCGGACGTCCGCCCGAACGGGATGTCCTTCTGCGGGAAGTAGATCCAGTTGTCTTCGGTGACCTGCTCCTTGTCGAGCGTCAGGAAGAGGTAGAGCTGGTTGCGCCACTTGAGGTCCGCGGCGGCCTGCATCACCTCGGCCGGCGGGGCGGGGTCCAACAGGTCTAGGAACGCCGTCAACGGCACCGACTCCACCACGTGTCCGGGCTTCAGCGTCTGCACGCCCGCCTCGGACTCGACGTCGACCTCGGTGACGCGCTCGCCGTCGTGACGCACCGCGATCGGGCGGCACTGCGTCTGGATCTCGGTGCCGCTCGCGACGAGGTGCTTGCCGATCTCCTCGTAGATCCGGCCGGTGCCGAACTGCGGGTAGTAGAACTCGTCGACGAGCGACTTCGGCCCCTTCTTGCCGCCCATGCCAACGGCGTTCTTGAGCACGCTCCACAGGTTGAGGCCGCTGATGCGCTGCTTGGCCCAGTCCGGGTGGATGTCCGCGCACGGGATCCCCCAGATCTTCTCGCTGTAGTTGATCATCGAGAACTCGGCCAGCGTGCGCCCGAAGTTGGCGACGACGTAGTCCTCGAAGGTCTTGAGCGGCTTGCCGAGCACGTCGTAGCGGAGCCGCGCGAGGAAGTAGTCGAGGCCCACGCGCCCGCTCTTCCACAGGCCCATGTTGCGCACGACCTGGCCGAAGTTGACCGGATAGTTGTAGTACTTGCCGTCGACGAACTGACGCGTCAGCCGCGGCACCCGCCGCCACTCCTCCTTCAGCAGGTCCTCGATGAAGTCGTAGAGGTACTGGTTCTTGGAGAAGAACCGGTGCGGGCCGATGTCTGTCAGGAAGACGTCGTCGCCTTCGCGCACGGTCAGCGTCTTGGCCAGCCCGCCGATCTGCTCGTCCCGCTCGACGACCGTGCAGACCTTGCCCTTGCGCGAGAGCTCCATGGCGCAGGCTAGGCCTGCGGGGCCCGCACCGAGTACGAGGGTCTCGGGGGCGTTGTTCAGCTCAGGGGTCGGCATTACGGCGAGGGGTTACAGCGAAGGCATACCATCATCGGCAGCGGAAGCCTCCGCCAATCCTGCGCACCGAAACTCGCGACGGCATCGCCCGGTCCGGTGCGCAGAGCACGTTTAACTGGTCCAGTCCTCGAGGCTGTAGAGCACGTTCTGCGGCAGCGGCGCCTTGGCGCGGTCGGTCAGCTCCTGGACGATCTGCGATCCGGTCAGACCGTCCTGTACGCCCGCGGCGACGCTCTCCCGGTCCAGCGCGAACTGGTAGACGTGGTCGCTCTTGGTCCGCTTGGCGAACCGCTCGAACAGGTGCAGCACGTCGTGCACGTCGTCGCCGGGGAACACCAGGATCTCGAAGTCCGGCTGCACGATCACCGAGCAGCGTGTGCCGCCGACCTTGGTCGCCGGCTCTGCGTCCAACAGCTCTGCGCCCAGCTGCGAGAGGCGCACGGCCGAGACGCGGCCTCCGTGCATGCCGAGGTCGACCATGCCGAGCGGGAACAAGCGGTTCTTGATCCACACGAGCAGGTTCCAGGCCATCTGCTGGAGCGACTCGCTCGGCGTGTACGCGCCGCCCTGGAACCGAGCGGCGAAGTACT
Organism: Luminiphilus sp.; assembly: GCA_041236755.1. Taxonomy (GTDB): domain Bacteria; phylum Planctomycetota; class UBA1135; order UBA1135; family UBA2386. The sequence continues at coordinate 3,415 of JBERSB010000392.1, forward strand.
CCTCGGCCGCGCCCGAGTCGAGCTGCGCGAGGTAGGCGTTGCGCGTCAAGAACGGCAGCACCGAGACGTCCTGCCACTGCAGCGGCTCGGCCCGGCGCAGCAGGCGGAGCATGACGCGCCGCATCCGCGGGTGGTGGAACGCCTCGCCGGGCAGGTTCCGCTCCTCGACGAAGTGCGACAGCATCAGCTTGATCTGGTCGGTCAGGCTCGCGCGGTCGAACTCGAGCCCCGACGGCGTCGGCCGCAGCGACCGCTCGCCCCGCCGGTCGATCAGCCGGCGCTGCAGGCAGAACCGGTAGATCAGCTGCAGCATCGCCTCCTTGCTCAAGAAGCCGCCCGGGACGGGCAGCAGCGTGCCCGCGATGCGCTTGGCCGAAGCCTTGAACAGCTCGCCCTCGGCGGTGAACAGCACCTTGCTCTGCTGCAGCTCACGGAGGAACCGGCAGACATTGGTCGCGAGGTCGCTCTTGGCGCTGACCTCGAGGTCGTACGCGGGCACGTTCTCGACGCCGCGCTTGCGGATCGCCCAGAGCGCCACCTCGTGGAACACCACCACGCCCTGCTCGTAGGGCTGGATACCGACCCGCGCGAGGTCGAGCGACGCGGTCGTGCCGAGCATCGACTCCTCGAGGTTCTTGCCGAGCAGCTCGAAGTCGGGCGGCTGGCGCATGTCCACCTCACCGCGCAGATCTTCGTAGCTCGCGATGCCCCCGTGCGTGTACAACGCCGCGTCGACGAACGCACGCACGTGCGCGGGCAGCTTGTCGAAGCGCGTCTGCATCGCGTCCTCGAGCGTGTAGAGCTTGTAGATCTTGCGCGCGTGATCCGCAGCCTTCTGCTCCTTCTGCTCAAGGGTGCCGGCGTCGTCCTTGTGCTTCTGGAAGTATCGCGCCGCGAGGAAGCCCTGCAGCGTCAGCGTCTCCGGCAGCTGGCGCTCGCGCCGCTCCCGATAGGCGCGCACGCACGACACCAGCTCGCTCGGAGCACCCCACGCCGGCGTGTCGTGACTCGCCCATCGCTTGTCCTTGACCGGCCACAGGAACGCCTCGCGGTGCAGCGCCGCCAGCGAG
>JBERSB010000393.1:0-7307 GCA_041236755.1 Luminiphilus sp.
AGCATTCCCTGAGATTTCCTGAAGTAGGACTCAAGAGACTGCCGATGCCTTCTGCAACAAGGTGCCGAGGTGTTCGCCTCGGCCCTGCAGGCAAAGGATTGAGGAGGACTGATGGGCCTTAGGGTCAACTCGAACATCGCATCCCTGAACGCGCAGCGCTCGCTGTCCAGGACGACCGAGCGGCTGCAGGCGAATTACCGTCGCCTGTCGACAGGATTGCGTATCTCAACGGCGTCCGACGACGCGGCTGGTCTGGCGATCTCGGAGCGCTTCCGCGCCCAGATCCGCTCGACCAACCAGGCGATCCGAAACGCCCAGGACGGCATCTCGTTGACGCAGACCGGCGAAGGCGCGCTCAACGAGGTCAGCTCGATCCTGATCCGCATGCGGGAGTTGTCGATGCAGTCCGCCAACGGCACGGTCAGCTCGGCCGACAAGGAGACGCTGAACCAGGAGTTCACGGACCTGATCGACGAGATCGACCGGATCGCGCAGTCGACGACGTTCAACGGCGTCAACCTGCTCGACGGCACCGGCTCCACCCTGGTGTTCCAGGTGGGCACGGGCACGTCAGCCGGCATCGACACGATCCAGCTCAGCACCTCCGACACGCTGGCGTCGACCCTGGGTCTCGCCACGCTCGACATCGGCTCGGGTGGCTCGGCGACCTACGCCATTGCGCAGCTCGACGAGGCGATCAACTCCGTCAGCCGGGTCCGGGGCCAGTTCGGCGCCGCGCAGAACCGGCTGTCGACCACGATCGCCAACCTGCAGATCCAGTCCGAGAACCTCAGCGCCGCCGAGTCGCGCATCCGCGACGTCGACGTCGCGAACGAGACCGCTGTGCTGACGCGGAACTCGATCCTGCAGCAGGCCGCGATCTCGATCCTCGGCCAGGCGAACACGCAGCCTCAGGCCGCGCTGCAGCTGCTGCAGGGCTAAGGCTCTTGACCGCCGCCGTCCTGCCGGCCCGGCGCCGGCGGACGCGCAGCGCGCTGCTCCCCCATCGGCGGGACAGCGCAGAGAAGAACGGGAGCAGCACCATCGGCGCTGCCGTCGCGAGGCCGCCGCCTAGCTCTGCCGCCTAGCTCATCGCTTGGACCGCCTTCATCGCCTGGCCCTTGCGGCGCGAGGCGGTGTGGCGGTGGATGACGTTCTGCTTGGCGGCCTTGTCGATGCACTTGCAGACCAGAGGCAGCATCTCCTGCGCCTTCGCCTTGTCGCCGGCGGCGACCGCGGCGAGCAGCTTCTTGGTCTCGGTCTTCATGCGGCTCATGCGCGACTTGTTGTCGACGCGCTTCTTGTCCGACGTGCGGATGCGCTTGTTGGCTTGCTTGCTGTGGGCCATCTGTGGGTTCTCGGTTCTTGCTCTTACTGAGGGAGGTTGGGTGTAGAGGTCGTGGACGCGCCGGGCCGGTCAGCCCTTGAGCGCCTCCACCTTCTTGGCGACATCGCGGAAGCCGATGTCTTGTTCGAGGATCTTGGTGAAGTGGCGCAGCGCGTCGTCGTGCTTGCCCTGCGCCTCGCAGATGGCGCCCATCTCGTAGAGCGCCTCCTTCGCGCGGGGGCCGCCGCCGGCCGCCTCCAGCGCCTTCTCGTACTGGCCGAGCGCGAGGTCGTGCAGCTCCTTGTGTTGGAAGGCCTGCCCGAGCAGGAACGTCGCGTCGGTCTTCTTGCGCGGGTCCTTGACCGCCTGCTGCAGCTCCGCGATCGCTTCGTCGAGCTGGCACCTCCAGTAGGCCTGCGCCCAGGTCGTAGCGCGCGCCCAGGTCCGCCGGGTTGCGCTCGACGCGGCGGCGCGCCTCGCCGACGCGCAGCTGGCCCAGGGCCTGCCGCGCGCGGGCCGCAGCGGCGTCGTCGCCGCGCTTCTCGGCCTTCTGGACCATCTGCTCCTGCAGCCGGATCCGCAGGTCGCTCGCCTGCGCGAGGAGCTCGCCGTCGTCGGCGTGGATCTGCAGCAGCTGCTCGATCAGGTCGAGCGCGCCGCGCAGGTCCTTGGCCATCGCGCGCAGCTTGGCGCCGCGGCGCAGCAGCGCCTCGTCACCCGGCCGCTCCTGCAGCCGCTGCTCGAGCTCGTCGAGCTCCTCCTCGACCTCCTCGGCCGAGAGCTGCAGCCGCTCCTGACGCTCGAGCTGCTTCTGCTTCTGCTTGTCCTTGATGAGGTCGCGCGAGCTCTCGGCCTGCTCGATGCCGGTGCTCTGTAGGGCCCCCTCGGCGGCGAGGTTCTTGCGCGCCTTCAGCGACTCCTGGTCGCGAGGGTCGACCTTGAGCGCCTGCTCGTACATCTCGAGCGCCTCGCGCATCTTGCCCTGCTCGTAGTAGAGCGCGCCGGCAGCGCGGCACGCCTCGAGGCACCGCGGCTGGAGCTCGGCGTAGGCGGCGTAGACCGCCAGCGCCGACTTGCCGAAGCCCGCGCGGCGGAGCGAGTCGCCCAGCTTGAGGTTGGCGCCTTCGGCGGCGGGGTCCATCGCGAGGTAGCGCTCGAGCGACTTCGCGGCTCCGGCGTGCGCGCGCGCGAGGCGCTGCGCGCCCGCCATCAGCAGGTGCACGCCTCCGAACAGCATCGCCGTCACCTTGCACGGCGGCTTCTGCGCAGCCTTCTGGAACAGCGCCCGGCGCAGCCCGGCGCGCGCCTCGCCGAAGTCCGGCTGGATCGACAGCACCTGGCCGTAGATCTTCACGGCCATCGCGTAGTTGCGGCGCTTCGCGGCGTCGGCCGCCTGTTCCAGGAACTTGTTGAGGTCCACCATGTGGTCGCAGAGCTCCGCCCGGTGGCCGCCCAGCAGCCACGGGGACTGCTTGACGCGGACGAAAGGGCGGAACAATCTACCGTCGGAGGCGGAGCCCCGCAACGAGCCGGCCGCCCCGAGCCCAAATCCCATGGAAGTCCTGATCTACCCCGACCCCGTCCTCCGCCGCGGCGGCCAGCCGATCACCGCGTTCGACCAGGACCTCGCCGAGCTCGCCGGACGGATGATGGAGGCGATGTACGAGGAGGGCGGCGTCGGGCTCGCCGCCCCCCAGGTCGGCATCGAGCAGACGCTCCTGGTGCTCAACCCCAGCGGCAGCAAGGACGATCGCTCGGGGGAGCGGGTGCTGTGCAACCCCAAGATCGTGCGCAAGAAGAAGTGGGAGTTCGGCGAGGAGGGCTGCCTGTCCTTCCCCGGCATCCAAGCCGAGGTCGAGCGCTCGGTCGAGATCACCGTCGCCTACCAGAACCTGGACGGCCAGGAGCAGCAGCTCAAGTGCGACGGCTGGCTCGCCCGCATCGTGCAGCACGAGATCGACCACCTCGAGGGCGTCTTCTTCGTCGACCGCCTGACGGCGACCGAGAAGCTGCGGGTCAAGCAGCAGCTGCTCAAGCTCGAGGACGACTACCAGGCCCGCGCCTGAGCGACGGGCGGCGGCCCGGGCGACCATGCGACTCATCCACGGCCTCGACGCGCTGCGAGAACTCGACCTCGTCTCGATCTACGGCGAGGAGTCTCCGAACAGCCGCTCCGTCGTCGCGGTCGGCGTCTTCGACGGCGTGCACCTCGGCCACCACCGCCTGCTGCACCAGCTCATGGAGATGGCGTCCGCGCTCCAGGGCATGCCGACGGTCGTCACCTTCGCCAACCACCCCGACCAGCTGCTGCGCGGCGACGCCCCGCCGCTGATTTGCAGCGTGCCCCACAGGCTGCGGCTGCTGCGGCGCGCCGGCGTGCTCCGGCTGGTGATCCTCGAGTTCGAACCGCGGCTGCAGAACCTGACCGCGCGGGCGTTCGCAGAGGAGCTCTTGATCGGCCGGCTGCGCGCGCGCGGCCTGCTGCTCGGCTACGACTCGGCGCTCGGCAAGGACCGCGAGGGCACGCCCGCGCACTTCGGCGAGCTCGGGCGGGAGCTCGGGTTCGAGGTCGCCACCGGGCGCCCGTGCGAGCTCGACGGAGCGCCGGTGTCGTCGACCTCCATCCGCGAGGCGATCGCGTCGGGAGACCTCGCCACCGCGCGGCGCTACCTCGGGCGCTTCCCCGGCGCGCTCGGCGAGGTCGTGCACGGCGACGCCCGCGGTCGGACGCTCGGCTTCCCGACGGCGAACGTGGCGCTGCAGCGCGGCGCGCTGCCGCCCGCGGGCGTCTACGCGGTCGAGGCCGTGGTCGACGGCGAGACGTTCGCCGCCGTCGCCAACCTCGGCACGCGGCCGACGTTCGGCAGCGGCGAGCACAGCCTGGAGGTGCATCTGCTGGACTTCGACCGCGACCTCTACGGCCGCGAGCTGGAGGTTACGTTCCGTCAGCTGCTGCGCGACGAGCGCCGCTTCGAAGGTCCGGACGCGCTCAAGGCGCAGATCGCGATCGACGTCGCCCGCGCGCGCGAGTGCCTGCAGGCCTAGCCCGTCACGGCAGGCCTAGCCCAGCAGCTGGCGAGCGACCGAAGCCACGTGGCGCACGTCGTCCAGGCCCGCCTGCGCGCCCAGGTCCTGGTGGAGACCCTCGGCGACGCGGAACGGGCGCCCGCCGAGCATCACCGGCCGCGCGTGGGGATCACCGTAGAGGGACTGGCAGGCCTCCTGGACCTGCAGAACCGCTTCGCGCACGCCGTGCATGTGCATCAGCATGCTCGCGGAGATCGCGATCATGTCGACGCCGCGGTCCTGCAGCGACCACGCGAAGTCCGTCGCGGGCATGTTGGGACCGAGGTGGTGCACGCAGTAGCCGCTGAGCTGGAGGCGCTGCCCGATCATGCGCAAACCGAGGTCGTGCAGGTTGCCCGCGACGCCCATCGTCAGCACGGTCTTCGCGCCCGCCGGGGGACGCGGGACCGCCTCCTGCAGGATCGACAGCGCGCGCTCGACCACCGCCGTGCCGTAGTGCTCGTCGGCGATCGGCACCTCGGCCATCAACCACATGCGGCCGGCCTCGCGCTGCGCGGGCCCCAGTACGTAGTCGTGGATGTCCTCGATCGGGACGCCGTCCCGGAGCGCGCCACGGACAAAGTCGAGCGCGTCTTCACCGCGCCCCTCGAGGTTGGCGAGCAGGAACCGCATCGCGGTCTCACCGTGCGGCGCGTCCTTGGCGAGGTGCGAGGGCTCGTCGGTCGGGGCCTCCTGCAGCACCTTGCTCGCCTCGGCGATGTGGCGGCGCACGAGCGCAAAGCACTCGCGCGGCAACTCTCGCTCCAGCGTCTTCTCGATCGCCTGCAGGGTGGCAGGCAGGTAGTCGTCGGGCACGCCCCGGTGGTGGAACGCGATCTTGTACCAAGCCAGCACGTCTTGGAGCAGCTCCACGCGGTCCACCAATACGCTGGCAGCGATCTGCTGCAGCCGCACCTCGAGATCGTCGAGCGGATGCGCGAAGGTCGCCGGCAGCGCGGTGTCGACCAGCGTCGGCCGGGACGCGTGCAGCGTGTGAAGCGACGCATTGGCGTAGGCACGCGCGGATGAACGTAGCAGTCCAGAGGTGAAGTGCTCGTCGGTGTGCATCACGGAACTTCCGGCCTTGTTAGCCAATCGCAGGCCTACAGCCACTGGATGCAGGCAATCGAAGCGGTGCGGAAGCTAGCGAAGGTCTGCATCCGGCGCGAAGGGAACCACGAACTTTGCGGCCTGCGGGGCGAATCGCTCGTCCGCGCCGACCCCACATCCACACCCAACGCACCAACTACATGTTCACCCTGAAAACGTTCGCCTGCGCCACCGCGCTGCTCGCCGCCAACCTGACCGCCCAAAGCCCGATGGAGCGGGGCACCATCGTCGAGGTCGCCGCCTCGGCCGGCAAGTTCAACACGCTGCTGGCTGCGGCCAAGGCCGCCGGCCTCGCCGAGACCCTCTCGGGCAAGGGCCCGTTCACGGTCTTCGCGCCGACCGACGATGCCTTCGCCAAGCTGGGCAAGGACACCATCGCCACGCTGCTCAAGCCGGAGAACAAGGACCAGCTCGTCGGGATCCTGACCTACCACGTCGTCGCGGGCAAGGTCCCGGCCGCCAAGGTCGTCGGCATGAAGAGCGCCAAGACCGTGCAGGGCAGTGACCTGTCGATCACCGTCAAGGACGGCAAGGTCAAGGTCGCCAACGCGAACGTGGTCGCGACCGACGTGATGGCCAGCAACGGCGTCATCCACGTCATCGACGCCGTGATGATCCCGCCGACCCCGAGCATCGTGGACGTCGCCGCGAAGGCCGGCAGCTTCAACACTCTGCTCGCAGCCGCCAAGGCCGCCGGCCTCGCCGACACGCTCGCCAACGGCGGGCCGTTCACGGTCTTCGCGCCGACGGACGAGGCCTTCGCCAAGCTCGGCAAGGACACCATCGCGATGCTGCTCAAGCCCGAGAACAAGAAGAAGCTGCAGGCGATCCTGAAGCACCACGTGGTCTCCGGCAAGGTGATGTCCTCGACGGCCGTCAAGCTGAAGAAGGCCGACACCATCAACGGCACCTCGCTGTCGCTCCAGTTCGACGCGAAGACCAAGACCCTCCGCGTCGGCGCGGGCAAGGTCGTCACGGCCGACATCGAAGCCGGCAACGGCGTCATCCACGTCGTCGACACGGTCCTGCTCCCCAACTGATCCGCCTCCAGGCGGATCTCCCTTCGTGTCCTCGACGATTCCCTTGTGTGCCGCGCCCTCTAGACCTGTAATCATCAGGCCGAACAGACGCGGAATGCAGAACCTCCTCCCCCAGATCGCGACGGGCGACCCGTCGGCCGTCGAGGCGTTCTTGAAGCGCCACTCCGGCATGGTCTGGGGGCTGGCGCGGCGCTTCTGCCGCAACGCCGAGGACGCGGAGGACGCGACCCAGGAGATCTTTGTCGACGTCTGGCGGAGTGCTTCGCGCTACGACGCCAACGCCGGCAGTGAGGTCACCTTCTTGATGACCATCGCGCGCCGGCGGCTGATCGACCGCGCGCGACGCCTCGGCCGCCGCATCTCCGCGGACCTGCTCGAGGACCCCGGCACGATCCCGAGCCCGCCGACGGCCGACACGGTCGAGCTGCACGACGAGGTCGCCAGAGCGCAGGACGCGCTCGAGAAGCTGCGGCCCGAGCAGAAGGAGGTCCTCGACCTCGCGCTCGGGCACGGACGGACCCACCAGGAGATCGCCGCGTCGATCGGGATCCCGCTCGGCACGGTCAAGAGCCACGCGCGCCGCGGCCTGATCAAGCTGCGCGAGATGCTCGGCGTCGACCAGCAGGGACCGGGAGCGACTCCCTACGGCGAAGACGCTGCGGACACCGGCGCCAACTCGCCGCCTGTGGACGCGCCCGACGCCTCCCGTCGCGCACAGGGCGCTCCCCGAAAGCAGCCCAAGCCGGGCGGAGGGAGCGCACGAT
>JBERSB010000394.1:0-3064 GCA_041236755.1 Luminiphilus sp.
ACGGCGTCGCGATGGGGGAGACCTCGGCCGACGGCAAGGTGACCGTGGAGCCGGCCTACTGCCTGGGCAACTGCGCGCTCTCGCCCGCGGTCCTGCTCGACGACAAGGTCTACGGCCGCGTCACGCCGGAGCGCCTCGACGCGCTGCTGGACTGTGCCGAGGAGGCGCAGCGATGAGCGTACGGGTCTTCGTGCCGCGCGACAGCGCGGCGCTGTCGATGGGCGCGGACCAGGTCGCCGACGCGGTCGTGCGCGAGGCGGGCAGCCGCGGCCTCGACGTGCAGCTGGTCCGCAACGGCTCGCGCGGCATGCTGTGGCTCGAGCCGCTGGTCGAGGTCGAGACCGAGCAGGGCCGCGTCGCCTACGGGCCGGTCACGCCCGACGACGTCCCGGGCCTGTTCGACGCGTCGTTGCTGGCAGGCGGCGAGCACGCGCTCGGCCACGGGCGCACCGACGACATGCCGTGGATGCAGAAGCAGACGCGGCTGACGTTCGAGCGGGTGGGGGTCACCGACCCGCTCGACTACGAGTCCTACGTGGCGACCGGCGGCACCGTGGGCCTGAAGAAGGCGCTGCAGATGGAGCCGTCGGCGATCGTCGAGGAGGTCGTGAACTCCGGCCTGCGCGGCCGCGGCGGCGCGGGCTTCCCGGCGGGGATCAAGTGGCGCACCGTGCTCGGCGCAGCGGCCGACCAGAAGTACATCGCGTGCAACGCCGACGAGGGCGACAGCGGCACCTACTCGGACCGCATGTGCATGGAGGGCGACCCCTACCTGCTGATCGAGGGCATGGTGCTCGCCGGCCTCGCCGTCGGCGCGACCGAGGGCTACATCTACCTGCGCAGCGAGTATCCCGACGCGCGCGTCGTGCTGACGACCGCCATCGAGCGGGCCCGCGCAGCAGGCATGCTCGGTCCCGACGTCTTCGGCAGCGGCAAGGCGTTCGAGCTGTGCGTTCGGCTGGGTGCCGGCAGCTACGTCTGCGGCGAAGAGACCGCGATGCTCGAGAGCCTCGAGGGCAAGCGCGGCATCGTGCGGGCCAAGCCGCCGCTGCCAGCGCTCGAGGGCCTGTGGGGCAAGCCGACCGTCGTCAACAACGTGATGACGCTCGCCGCGGTCCCGTGGATCCTGGCGCACGGCGGCGAGGCCTACGCTGCACACGGCGTCGGCCGCAGCAAGGGCACGATGCCCTACCAGCTGGCCGGCAACATCAAGCACGGCGGCCTGATCGAGGTGCCGTTCGGCGTGACGGTGCGAGAGCTGCTCTACGACTTCGGCGGCGGCTCGCTTAGCGGGCGGCCGATCAAGGCGGTGCAGGTCGGCGGGCCCCTGGGCGCGTATTTGCCCGAGAGCAAGTTCGACGCGGTCGCCGGCTACGAGGAGCTGTCCGAGGTGCAGGGCCTGCTCGGCCACGGCGGGCTGGTCGCCTTTGATGACACGGTCGATATGAGCAAGATGGCGCGCTACGCGATGGAGTTCTGCGCCCTCGAGTCGTGCGGCAAGTGCACGCCGTGCCGCATCGGCAGCACCCGCGGCGCCGAGGTCATCGACCGCCTTGTCGCGGGCCAGGACAAAAAGAAGCAGGAGGCGCTGCTGCGCGACCTGTGCGACACGATGACCAGCGCGTCTCTGTGCGCGATGGGCGGGTTGACGCCGCTGCCGGTGCTGAGTGCACTGGACCACTTCCCCGAGGACTTCGCGAAGGTCTGAGCTGATGTATTCGAACAAGGTCGTCGACTACGGCACGCCCAAGCGGCAGTCCGAGAACACCGTCACCGTGCACGTCGACGGCAAGCCCGTCTGCGTGCCCGAGGGCACGTCGGTGATGCGCGCCGCCACCGAGGCCGGCGTCAACGTGCCCAAGCTCTGCGCCACCGACTCGCTCGAGTCGTTCGGCAGCTGCCGGCTGTGCCTCGTCGAGATCGACGGCCGCCGCGGCACGCCCGCGTCGTGCACGACGCCGTGCGAGGACGGCATGCAGGTCACCACGCAGAGCAAGAAGCTCGCGGACCTGCGCCGAGGCGTGATGGAGCTCTACATCAGCGACCACCCGCTGGACTGCCTGACGTGCCCGGCCAACGGCAACTGCGAGCTGCAGGACATGGCGGGTGCTGTGGGCCTGCGCGACGTGCGCTACGGCTACGATGGTGACAACCACCTGACCCAGGACAAGGACGAATCGAACCCCTACTTCACGTTTGACCCGACCAAGTGCATCGTCTGCTCGCGCTGCGTGCGCGCCTGCGACGAGATCCAGGGCACCCTGGCGCTGACCGTCGAGGGCCGCGGCTTCGAGTCGAAGATCGCGGCCGGACCGACCGACTTCATGAACTCCGAGTGCGTGTCGTGCGGCGCCTGCGTGCAGGCGTGCCCGACGTCGACGCTGATGGAGAAGTCGATCGCCGATCAGGGCCAGCCCGACCACGCGGTGACCACGACGTGCGCCTACTGCGGCGTCGGCTGCTCGTTCCGCGCCGAGATGCAGGGCAGCGAGGTCGTGCGCATGGTTCCGCACAAGGACGGCAAGGCCAACCACGGCCACAGCTGCGTCAAGGGGCGCTTTGCGTGGGGCTACGCGACGCACCCCGACCGCATCCAGCAGCCGATGATCCGCAAGTCGATCCAGGATCCGTGGCAGGAGGTCAGCTGGGAGGAGGCGTTCGCTTACGCAGCCAGCGAGATCCAGCGGATCCAGGCCAAGTACGGCAAGGGCTCTGTCGGCGGCATCACCAGCTCGCGCTGCACCAACGAGGAGACCTTCCTGGTGCAGAAGCTGGTGCGCGCGGGCTTCGGCACCAACAACGTCGACACCTGCGCGCGCGTCTGCCACTCGCCGACCGGCTACGGCCTCAAGTCCACGCTCGGCGAGTCAGCCGGCACGCAGGACTTCGACAGCGTCGAGCACACCGACTGCGTGATCGTCATCGGGGCCAACCCGACCGACGGCCACCCGGTCTTTGCCTCGCGCCTGCGCAAACGCCTGCGCCAGGGCGCAACCCTGATCGTCATAGACCCGCGCCGGATCGACCTTCTGGCCACCCCGCACATGGGGGCGTCGCATCACCT
>JBERSB010000395.1:0-7059 GCA_041236755.1 Luminiphilus sp.
CGAAGACAGCGAACAGGGCTGGTCCGAGGCCGACGACGAAGCTTCGGTGGCGCTCGAAGAGCGCCTGCAGCCGCGACGCGACAGCTACGGCGAGGCCTCGTGGTCGCCGCATGCGGACCTGGACGCAGCTGGCGCGGAAGAGAGCTACGGCGACGGCAGCATCGACGAGTCCCCCCTGGCCGAGCCCACCTTCGGTGAAGCAGCCGTCGGCGACTCCGGAGGTGAAGAGCCCGCCGTCGAGGAGGTGCCCGTCGCCGACGAGCTGCACGCTCCCTCGCACGTAGACGACGAAGACGCGCCGGCGGACGCGCGGGCCGATGCGCCGGCCGACGAAGGGGCCGACGACGCCGAGCCGGTGGCTCCGTCCGCGCCCGACGCGCACGAAGACGAGGCCGCGGTGCTCATTCCGAGGCCCGACGAGCCGCCGTCGCAGCTGCCGACGCCGCCTGCGACCGCCGCGGAGCGCGAGAGCGCGGAGGCCGCGGCGTCGCGCCGTCAGCAGCAGCTGTTCGGCGGCGGCGTCGACGACGAGCTGGTCGAAGAGGCCCGCGAGCTGCTGCAGCGTGGTCGGCGGCCGACCGCGTCGCTGCTGCAGCGCAAGCTGAGGATCGACTACGACCTGGCGCGCGAGCTTCTGGGCGAGCTTCGCTCACGCGGCCTGCTGCCGGCCGACCAGGGCGAGTGAGCGCATTTCTGCGCCCTCGCCGCAGAGCCCATGCCGAAGCGCGCGGCCGGTCGCAGTATTCGTCCATGACTCCCAACGCTTGCCCACAAGTTGTCAACGGGGCTCGGCCTTGCGTCTGCCGGCCGTTGCGGTAACTAAGACCGGCTCGCGGATGGTGGACTTCAAGCAGAACTTCGACGGTCGCGGCGTGCCGCAGAACCTAGACGCCGAGCGCTCGGTGCTCGGCGCGCTGCTGTTGCACACCGACGCCGTGGTGGACGTCACGTTCCTCAAGCCGGACGACTTCTACCTGCCCAAGCACCAGCAGATCTTCCAGTCGATCCTGTCGGCGTACAACACGCGCACGGCGACCGACCCGATCGTCGTCGGCGAGGAGCTGTCACGCCAGGGACGCCTCGAAGAGGTCGGCGGGCACGAGCAGCTGATGGACCTCATGGAGGGCGTCATCACCGCAGCGGGCGTCGTCTACCACGCCGAGATCGTGCGGGAGAAGGCGATCTCGCGGAAGCTGCTCGAGACCTGCCTCGACGTCGCGCGGCGCGCCTACGACAACGAGAGCGAGGCCAAGGATCTGCTCGACGAAGCCGAGCGCAAGATCTTCGAGATCTCCGGCATGGACAAGAGCGGCGAGGCCGCCAGCATCGCCGACGTCCTGCAGCTCACGTTCGAGCGCATCGACCGGCTCCGCGAACGCGAGGGGCGCCTGACCGGCCACGCGACGGACTACTACGACTTCGACGACATAACCGGCGGCCTGCAGCCGGGCGAGCTGGTCATCATCGCGGCGCGGCCCTCGATGGGTAAGACGACGTTCGCGCTGAACCTGACCGAGCGCGTGTCGAACCACGACAAGGGCATCGCGTTCTTCTCGCTCGAGATGTCCAACCAGCAGGTGATCCAGAACATGCTGTGCTGCCGCGCCCAGATCGACGGCTCGGCCATGCGCAAGGGACGCATCACCGACCAGCAGTACAAGCGGCTGCAGGAAGAGGCCGCAAAGCTCTACGAGACGCCGATCTACATCGACGACACGCCGGGCATCTCGATCACGCAGCTGCGCGCCAAGGCCCGTCGCCTGAAGCAGAAACACGGCATCGACATGATCGTCGTCGACTACCTGCAGCTGATGACGGGGGGCGGCCGCTTCGAGAGCCGCCAGCAGGAGATCTCCGCGATCTCGCGCGGCCTCAAGAGCATCGCGCGCGAGCTCTCGGTGCCCGTGCTCGCGCTCTCGCAGCTCAACCGGGACGTCGAGAACCGCGACGACCACCGCCCGCGCATGAGCGACCTGCGCGAGTCGGGCGCGATCGAGCAGGACGCCGACGTGATCCTGCTGCTGCACCGCGACGACTACTTCAACCCGACCGAGGAGAACCGCGGGCTCGCCCAGATCATCATCGCCAAGCAGCGAAACGGGCCGACGGGCGAGGTCGCGCTGCGCTTCTTCCGCGAGTACATGCGATTTGAGAACTACACGCGCAGAGCGGAGCCGATGCAGTAGCGGCTCGCGGGGCGCGCTGCGCCGGCTCGGCCGGCAGCAGGGCGCCGCGCGTGTATGGGGCGGCTGCGCGCGGGCGCGGCTGTTCACGGTGGCGGTGCTGTGCCTCGTCGGCGCCGTCGCTGCGCAGGACCCGCCGCCGCAGGGCGGCCAGCGCGTCGATCGGCCCCTGCCGACGATCAGCGGCGACTTCTACTTCGAGGAGGCGGTGCGGGCCATGAAGGGCAAGCCCGTGCGCTCGATCCAGGTCACCAGAGCGGGCAGCCGCGGGGCCGCGGCGAGCGCCCTGGACGCCGCCGGCGCCGACTCGATCGTGCGCGGGCTCGAGACCCGCATCGGGCAGCCTTTCGAGCCGCGCAAGGTCTCGGCGGACTGCGCGGCGCTCTGGACGGAGCGCCGGCTCGTCGTGCGCGCCTACGCCGAGGAGGTGGACGGCGAGGTCGTGGTGACCTACCAGGTCGACCTGCGGGTCGAGCGCTACGAGAGCGTCGAGTTCGTCGGCAACGACGAGCTCGACCTCGACGAGATCTACGCGCTCATCGGCTACTTCGCTGGGCGTCGCACCACCCGGACCGAGGCCGAGGCGATGCGCAAGCTGCTGTTGGCGCGCTATCGCCGTGACGGCTACGCGTTCGCCAACATCAAGCTCGTCGACCTGCCCGCGCTCGACGAGTCCGTCGACGACGAGGCGTTCGGCGCGCCGCGCCAGCGCCTGCGCATCCTGATCGAGGAGGGGCCCAAGGTCACGGTGCGCGACGTCGACTTCGTCGGCAACCGCTCCTTCGCCGCCGATCCGATCCTCGGCCTCTTCGGCACGGACAACTACCTGATCCGGGACGCGCGCATCGACAGCGACCCGGCCCGCGGGTTCGTGCGGGGCGGCGCCTTCAGCCGCGAGGTGCTCGAAGAGGACCTCGACCGGATGCGGCTGTTCTACCGGAGCCGCGGGTTCCTGGAGGCGACCGTGGACCTCGCCGACGTGCGCTTCAGCGCCGATCGCACCAGCGTCGACCTGTCGTTCGTGATCGTGGAAGGGCCGCGCTACAAGCTGCGTTCGGTCAAGGTGCAGCACGTCGGCCCTGACCAGTCGCCGCTCGTCGGAGCGCCGCTCTACCCTGCGAGCGAGGTGCAGTCGGTCGTCAAGGCCGCAGAAGGCCAGTTCTACGACCACGACCGTCTGGAGCGCGACAAGCTCGCGATCGAGGAGTTCTACGGTCGCCGCGGTCACCCGTCGGTGAGCTTCCCGGGCATGCGCACCGCGACGCGCGAGGGCTGCCGCGTGTTCACGCCGCTCGAGATCTACGGGTCCGGTCCCGAGGTCGACGTGATCTACCAGGTCAGCGAGGGTTCGCCCAAGACGCTGCGGGACGTCGTCATCCGCGGCAACCGCATGACGCGTGACGCTGTCATCCGGCGGAACTTCCGCGTTCTGCCCGGCGAGCGGATCGACATGCTGGAGGTGCGCCGCGCGCTGCGCCGCGTCGAGGGGATGCGCTACTTCCAGGACCCGGTCACCCTGCAGGGCCCGCGCTTGCAGGTCGAGCCCGTTCCTGGCGAGCCGGACAAGGTCGACCTGGGGCTCGACGTGCTGGACGGTCCCACCGGGGAGCTGCGCTGGGGCGTCGGGATCTCGACCGGCATCGGTGCGCAGGCGCAGGTGAGCTTCAACAAGCGCAACTTCGACATCTCGAGACCCCCGAGCAGCGCGAACCCGATCACCGCCGTCAAGGAGATCCTCGACGCCAAGGCGTTCCACGGGGGCGGGCAGAACCTGTCGCTGCTGCTCGCGCCGGGCACGCGGCAGAGCCAGTTCGCGCTCACGTTCTTCGAGCCGGACATCTTCGAGGACCACCTCGACACCTACGGTCTCCGGGTCGGCGGCCAGCGGCGCATCCGCCGGCTGCCGGACGGCTACACCTCGGACACGCTCGGCGGCGAGGTCGGGCTGTCGCGCAACTTCACCGAGTTCTTCAACGCCGGGGTCACCCTCCGACAGGAGACCGTCGAGATCGAGGACCTCGCGCAGGACGCGACCGTGCTCGCGGTCGACGCCGAGGGGAAGACCGCGCTCGGGGGCTTGCGCGTCAGCACCCGCTACCGCGACTTCGACGACCTGTTCCGGCCGTCGGAGGGGTTCGACCTCGGGCTGTCGTTCGAGGTGCTGGCGGGCGACGAGAACCTGACCAAGATCGAGCACCGAGCCGACTTCTACCTGCCGCTCAACGAGAACGAACTGGGGCACCGCACGGTGTTCCACTGGCGGCAGTTCGCCGGCTTCGCCGACGCGTTCGGTTCGAGCGAGGACGTCTTCCTCACCGAGCGCTTCTACATGGGCGGCGCGAACCTGCGCGGGTTCGACTTCCGGCGCGCTGGGCCGACGCAGTTCGGCAGGCCGCTCGGCGGCGAGGTCACCTACACCTCGACGTTCGAGATCTTCTTCCCGCTGGTCGCGACGCGCCTCGAGGGCGAGGTGCGCGACCGCGAGCTCTTGCGCTGGGTGCTGTTCACCGACATCGGCTTCCTCGGGCTCGGCATCAACGACCCGACGTTCGAGGAGATGCGCGGCAGCTCGGGCGTCGGCATCCGTATCGAGATCCCGTACCTCGAGCTGCCGATCGCGCTCGACCTCGGGTGGCCGTGGCGCTACGAGGAGACCGACGACCGCCGCCAACTGTTCTTCTCGATCAGCCGATGACCGACGAACGCGCGTTCCAGCGGCTGCGGCAGGAGGTGCTGGTGGACAACCCTTGGCACCGCTACTGCCGCGACCGCTACGTGCACCCAGACGGCACCGAGGGCGACTACTTCTACGTCGACATGCCCGGTAGCTGCGCGACGATCCCCGTGTTCGAGGACGGCACGATGGCTCTGGTCCGCGGGCACCGCTACCTGCTCGGCGTCGACATGTGGGAGTTCCCGATCGGCGGCATGAAGCCGGGCGACGAGCCGCTGGACGTCGCCAAGGCAGAGCTGCGCGAGGAGGCCGGCCTCGTCGCCGCGCGCTGGACCGCGCTCGGTTACTTCGCCCCGTACAAGGGCGTCTCGAACGAGCGGTGCCACTTCTTCCTCGCGCGCGGCCTCGAGGACGTCGGCCAAGAGCTCGAGGTCAGCGAGGAGATCACCGTGCACCGGATGCCGGTCGCCGAGGCGCGCGAGACCCTGCTCGGCCAGGAGTGTGGCGACGGGCAGTCGATGGCGGGCCTCGTGCTGCTCGATCGCTGGCTGGCCGCGGGCAACGCGCTGTGAGCGGCGCGCAGCTCCGGGACTTCGAGGTCGCCGAGGAGGCGCTGCACGAAGCGATGGCGCTGGCGCTGCGCCACGCCGCCGTTGGCGTCGAGGTCGAGCGCAAGGAAGGCGGCAGCCCGGTGACCGCGGCCGACCGCGAGATCGACGCGCTGCTGCGCGATCGCCTCGTGTCCGACGACGACGGCTGGCTCTCGGAGGAGAGTCCGGACGACGGCACAAGGCTGCAGCGCGCGCGCGTCTGGGTCGTCGACCCGCTGGACGGCACGAGTTCGTTCGTCGCCAGGCGTCGCGACTACTCGGTCTCGATCGCGTTGCTCGTCGACGGACAGCCCGCGCTCGGCGCCGTGGGCAGTCCTGCGCACGGAGTCACGGTCGTCGGCGGTCCGGGGCACGGCGTCCAGGTGACGGGCGCGCCGGACTGGCAGCTCACAGCACCGGCGGGTGTGCCGCGGCTGGTCCTGTCGCGCGGCGAGCTGAAGCACGGCCGCGCCCGCGAAGTGCTTGGCGAGGCGCCGGTGCAGCCCGTCGGTTCGGCTGCCTACAAGCTGGCGCTCGTGGCGGCGGGCTTCGCGGACGCGACCTGGACCTTGTGGCCCAAGCACGAGTGGGACGTCGCGGCCGGCGCGGCGCTGGTGCTCGGCGCAGGCGGCGAGGTGTGGCTGCCGCGCGGTGGGCACCTGCGCTGGAACCGGGCGCGGCCGCGCTTCTTGAGCTTCGCCGCGGCGCGCGCGGGCTGCCGCGCGCTCGCGGCTCGCTACATGTAGCCCGCTACCAGAGCTGCACGGAGGCGCGGCCGCTCACGTAGGGCGCGCCGACAGGCGGAGCGATGAACAGCTGCGCGAACACCTCCAAGCCGGCGAGCGCCGCCGAGTTCGGCGGCGTGATGCGGATGCACGCGGTCTGCGTGATGGGGTCCACGTCCGGCGCGATCACGACGGCAGCCCCGAGGTCGAGGTGCAGCTCGCCGAAGTTCGGCAGCGTCGTCGGGACGCCGCGTGGTCCGAGGCCGGCGAGCACCGCGGCGTTGCCCAGCGGTGCTGTGCGGAGCGCGACCTCGGCGCCGCGCGGCTGGACCCGCCGGAAGTGCGGGAAGTGCTGGAACGGCACGATCTCGGCGAGCATGGAGCACGCGAGCAGCCGCTGCGACGCGACGAGGTAGGCGACCTCGCTGTTCGCGTAGGTCGACGAGCTGTGCAGGCCGAGGTGGAAGCTGCTCCAGCGCGCTGGCTGCGCGCCGATGCCGTGCGCGCTGTCCCCGTCGACGACCAGCGCAGAGGTGCGCCAGACCCGGAACGTCGGCGCGCCCGCGCCGGTGCGCGGCGTCGACGTCCAGCGGGCCTGCGCGACGTCGAACGCGTGCAGCGCCGAGCCGTCGTAGGCCAGCAGCGGCGCGCTGTCGGCGTTGCCCGCGACCCCGGCGACCGCGCCGCCGAGCGGGACGAACTGGCCGCCTGTGGTGTCGAAGGCGAAGCAGTCGCCCGCGGCCTGCAGCGCCAGGGAGGTCGTCGTCAGCAGCGGCGCCTGGCCGACCGTCGCCTGCGGCGCCGGGCTCCCCGAACCGCGGGCGCTGCTCCAGGCGAAGCTCTGGCCGCCCGCGTCGGTGACGAACCCGACGTCGGCGCCCGCTCCC
>JBERSB010000396.1:0-7167 GCA_041236755.1 Luminiphilus sp.
CCGAGCCGGGCGTGCGCGAGGCCCAGGAAGAACGACGCGCGCGCGGTCTCGTCGCCGAGCTTGACCCACTCGCGGCCGATGCGCCGCAGCTCGCGCCAGTCGTGTTCCTGCACGAACGCCGTCGCGATGCGCGCCCCCATATTGTCGGCCCAACCGCGCTGGAGGTGCAGGTCGCGGCCGAGCGCCGCGACGGCCGCCATGTCGCGGTCGCGGTAGAGGTAGACCATGCGGCGCTCGTGCAGGCGCCTTCGGTCCGCGAAGCTCGACGCGTAGCGAGGCCAGATCTCGTCCGCGAGCGCGACGTCCTCTTCCGCCACCAGGTAAAGCTCCTCGAGCACGTGGGGCGCGGCGCGGTCGGGCGCGAGCAGCCGCCGGACATGCGCGTCGAGGGCCTCGGGGCGGTGCTCGGCGAGCACCTTGAGCTGCCGCGCGACGCTCAGCTCGCCGTCGAGCGCGGACTGGACGAGCGCTGCCACCGCGTCGGGTTGCCGCTGCGCCGCGAGCACGCGCAAGCGGAGCTGCTGCAGCGCCTGGGAGTCGACCCCCGCTGCGGCTGCCGCGTCCGCTGCCGCGAGCGCCTCGTCCAGCGCGCCTGCGCGCAGGCGGTTGGCCACGACCAGCTCGTGTCCGCGAGGGACCTGCGGCGTGTCGGCGCGGATCGCCTCGGCGAGCCGGAGCGCGCGCGCTGTGTCGAAGGGCTCGATCGCCAGCGCCGCCCAGGCGCGGACGCTTGGATCGCTGGGCCAGACGTCGCGCAGCACGCGCGCGGCGCTCTCATAGCCCTGGCCCGCGTCGCATCGCGCCGCGAACCAGGCGCAGAGGCCGAGCAGCAGCGGGTCCGGTGGGACGCGCTGCGCGGTCTCCGCAAGCGCGCGCAGCGCCTCGCGGGCGGTGTGCTCGCTCGGCTGGTCTGCGGCTGCGAACACGCGGTCGAGCGCGAGCGCGTAGTGGTCGGCGACGCTGTCGCTCTCGCGGAGCTGCCGGCGTTCGTCGGCGGTGTGGAAGGAGCGCTGGGCCTCTGCGCGCTGCAGCGCGAGCACGCGGTGCAGCGGTTCTTTGCGGTCGGCGAGCTCGATGGACGCGGGTCCCGTCGAAGCGAGCTCGTCGCGCGCGCGCCACCAGCCGGCCTCGTTGGCGAGCGCCACGAGGCAGGCCGTGGTGGTGTCGCCGGGGTCCAGACCTCTCGCCACTTCGAGCATCTCGATCGCCGCGTCGACGCCGATCTCCATGGTCAGGTAGCGCTGCAGCGCTTCCTGCTTGATCTGGTTGGCGACACCCAGGCGCTGCCGGTCGTCCTCGCGGGCGATGACCGGGAGCTGCTGCAGCAGGTAGGTCGTGAGCGACGCCACCGCCGGGATCAGGACCGCGAGCGTCGCCGCGAGGGCCGCCTTCCACGGCTCGTTGCGCGCCCAGCGGCGCAGCCGCTCCGAGGGGCCGAGCGGCCTCGCCGAGACCGATCGGTGCTCCAGGAAGGCGTGCAGGTCCTCGGCCAGCGCCGCAGCCGTCTGGTAGCGGCGCTCGGGCTCGGGCGCGATCGCCTTGTGCACGACGTTCTCGAGGTCCGGCGGCACGGCGGCGAGCGTGGACAGGCGCGGCATCCGGCCTGCTTCGACGCATTGCACGATCCCGGCGAGGTCGAGGCCGCGCAGCGGCTGCGTGCGCGCCACGGCTTCGTAGAGGGTCAGGCCGAGGCTGTAGACGTCGCTGGGGCGCGCGATGTCCCGGTCGCGCCGACGCAGCTGCTCGGGCGACGCGTAGACCGGCGTGCCGACCATCGTCAGGGCCTGCGTGCGCTCCTGCTCGGTCTCGAGGTCGCGCGTCCCGCCGAAGTCGGCGAGCAGCGGCGTGCCGTCGCGGCGGACGAGCACGTTGCCGGGCTTGATGTCGAGGTGCAGGACGCCCGCCTCGTGCGCCGCGTGCGCCGCCCGCGCGACGTCGCGCACGAGGCCCGCGAAGAACCGCACGCTGGTCTCGCGGAACCGGTCGCCGGGCGGCTCGGGTGCCCCCAGCGTCTCACGGATCCGCGCGAGGTCGTCTTCGCCTGCGTGCGCAGGCAGGGCAGCGAGCAGGGCCTTGAGCGTGCAGCCGTCGACCCACTCCATCGCGATCGCCGAGACCTCGCCGTCGTCGATGACGTCGTAGATCTCGACGATGTTCGGGTGCTCGAGGCGCGCCAGCACCCGCGCCTCCTTGGCGAGAACGCGCTGGGCGCGGCTCTCGGCGCCGAGCCACTTCGGCGCGATCTTGACCGCGACGTGCCGGTCGAGCTTCTCCTGGCGCGCGAGGTAGACGGTGCTCATGCCGCCGTGCCCGACCTCGGCGAGCAGGCAGTAGCCGGGAAGCTCCGTGCCGCCCGCGTTCGAGGTGCGCTGTGCGGCCGCGTCCAGCAGGTCGGGCAGCTGCCGGCGGATCTGCGGGTCGTCGAGCTCGCGTGAGGACAACGCGACGGTCTTGCCGCTCGCGAGGGCTTCGGCGAAGCGCTCCTCGAGTCGGTCGAGCGTGCCACGGTCGGGCTCGGCGTGTTCCGGAGCGTCGTGATCCAACGTGCGCAAACTAGCGCAACCTGCCGAGCGTGTGTGGCTCCGGATTCCGGAGAGCGGCGATGCGTGCGTCAGCTCTCGACGACCCGGTCAGCCCGGAGACTCGTCAGCCCGGAGACACGTCAGCGATGAGCAGAGCAGTTCGCAGCAGATCAGGCCGCGGAGACATTCCCGAGCACGGCCAGCACGGCGAGCACGTAGAGCAGGCCCGACAGGACCAGCGGCACGTCGCGGAACAGCAGCTTCGACGGGTCGCCGCCCTCGCTCTTGCGGTAGACGAGGAAGAGGTAGCGGAAGACGCCGTAGCAGACGAACGGCACGGTCAGCATCAGCTGGTCGGTGCGGTGCCGCTCGACGGTCTCCGTGCTGACCGTGTACAGGGCGTAGCTCAGGATGCTCAGCGCGGCCAGGGGCCCGATGAGCATGTTGAGGAACGAGACGGAGTAGTCCGACATCGTCTTGCGCGTCTGTCCGGACGCCTCGGCCTGACGGCCGACCTCCTCGTAGCGTTTGCAGAACGCCAGGAAGAGCGCGAAGAAGAACGTGCACAGGAGGATCCATTTCGAGGCCTCGACACCGAGCGCCGCAGCACCCGCCATCACGCGGAGCTGGAAGCCCAGCGCGATGCACATGCAGTCGACGATCACCAGTCGCTTCAGGTAGAAGCTGTAGGCGACGTTCAGCGCGAGGTAGGCGCCCGGCCACATCAGGAACGGCCGCTCGGAGTCGGGCACCAGCGCTGCGAACGCCGCGGACGTGGCGAGCGCGCCCGCCAGCGTCAGCCACGCGGCGCCGACCGGCAGGCGACCGGACGCGATCGGGCGGTGCTTCTTCTTCGGATGGAGCGCGTCCTCGCGCCGGTCGAGGATGTCGTTGAGCAGGTAGACCGAGCTCGCCGCAAAGCAGAACGCACCGAACGCCGCCGCTGCGGCGAGCCAGCCGGAGAGCTCGAACGCGTAGGGTGTGAAGAACAGCGGGAACAGCACCAGCAGGTTCTTCACCCACTGATGCGGGCGCAGCGCTTCGAGGAACGGCGGCATCGACGCCGGACATCATGGTGCTCGCCACCCGGCGCGCAAGCACGCGCTCGGATTGCCTGCGCGTGGTCTGGGCGCGCCGGAGTCGGAACGCATGGTTGCCCGGCGGTCCTGCGCAGGCGATCCTGCGCGCATATGGGATACGGTCCGGTCACGCTCCTCTGGTCAGCCCCGCGCGCTGCGCGGCCGAGCGCGCGGAGGTGCCGTGATGACGGATGACCTCCGCTTCTCGCTGGTCGTCCCGATCTACAACGAGGAGGAGACCGTCGCGACGATGCTGGCGGAGGTCGAGGAGGTCCTGTCGCCGCACGGCCCGTTCGAGGCGCTGTTCGTCGACGACGGCAGCAAGGACAAGAGCCTCGAGGTGATGCGCTCCTTCAAGCAGGACAAGGGCGCGGCGTGGCTGCGGATCGTGACGCTCAAGGCAAACAGCGGCCAGAGCGCTGCTGTGATGGCCGGCGTCGAGCAGGCGCGCGCGCCGATCGTCGCGACGCTCGACGGCGACATGCAGAACGACCCGCGCGACATCCCGTCGATGCTGGCGCGCGTCGAGCGAGGCGAGGCGGACGCGGTCGTCGGCGTGCGGGCCGAGCGCCAGGACACGTTCGTCCGGCGGGCTTCGTCCAAGGTCGGCAACGCCGTGCGCAACTTCCTGACCGGCGACAAGGTCAAGGACGCGGCCTGCGGCATCAAGGTGATCCGGCGCAGCTACTTCCTGCGCGCGCCGCGCTTCGTCGGCATGCACCGCTTCATGGCGACGCTGGTCCGCTACCTGGGCGGCGCCGTGCTGGAGCAGGACGTGAACCACCGCGAGCGCTACGCGGGCACCGCCAAGTACGGCATCGGCAACCGCATGTGGAAGGGCCTGCGCGACTGCTTCGCGATGCGCTGGGTCCGCCAGCGGCTCCTGATGCACGAGGTGAAGGAGGAGTACTAATGCTCGGCAGCCTCACGGACGGCGTCATGAGTGCTACGCCGTGGTACTGGTGGGTGATCGGCTTCGGTGGCCAGATCGTCTTCGCCTCGCGGTTCTGGGTGCAGTGGATTGCGAGTGAGCGCGCGAAGCGCTCGGTCATGCCGATCTCGTTCTGGTGGCTCAGCATCAGCGGGGGGCTGCTCAGCCTCTGCTACGCCGTCTACCGGCTCGACCCGGTGTTCATCATGGGGCAGCTCACGGGCAGCGTGATCTATGCGCGCAACCTGATGCTGATCCGCGCCTCCAAGAAGGGCGAGGTGGCTGCGTGAGCTCGCGGGGCGCGCCGTGCTGATCCGGGCCGCGCTGCTGCTCGTCGCGACCGTGCTCGCGCTGTTGCCGACGTGGCTGCGTCAGGACTGGGACGGCACCGAAGGCCGCCGCGTGCAGATCGCCCTCGAGATGCTGCGCGCCGACAGCTGGATGATCCCGCTGCTCAACGCCGAGCCGACGTGGGCCAAGCCGCCGCTGCACTACTGGCTCATCATGCTCTGTCACGAGTGGTTCGGGGACGGCTACCTGTCGCTGCGGCTGCCCGGCGTGATCGCGGCGTGGTGCTCGGCGTTCGTGGCCGGCGAGCTGATGCGCCGGTGGTTCGGCGCGACCGCGGGCTGGATCGTGGCTCTTGGCCTCGTGTGCTCGCCGATCGTGCTGTTCAAGTGGCCGACGGCCGAGATCGACCCGCTGTTCGCGAGCCTCGTCGGGATGTCGGTGTGGCTGCTCGCGACGGGCGTCGCCCGCGAGCGCGCGTGGTTGGTCGCGGTGAGCGGGCTGTGCGGGGGGCTGGCCTTCTTGCAGAAGGGGCCGCCGATGTTCCTGTTCACGGCCGGCGCCTACCTCGTCTGGTGGCGCCACCGCCGGCTGCGCTACGGGCTGCTGCACTTCGCGCCGATGGCGCTCGTGATCGCGGCCTACTTCGCGCCGCTGTGGGCCTGGTTCGTCGACGCCGGCTCGATGCTGGAGGTCGCCAACGAAGAGTCCGTCGGCCGCCTCGCGCTGTTCCGCCTGGAGCACCTCCTGGAGACGCCGGCCTACTTGCTGCGCGCGGTCACCGTGATCCTGCCGCTGGGCCTCTGGTGCTTCTGGGAGTGGCGCGGCGCCCGCGACGCGCGCATGGGCGCCTCGGACCTGACGCTCCGGATGTGCAGCGGCGGCGCCGTGCTCGGGGTCGTGCTGCTGCTGTGCGTCCCCGGCCGCCCGACGCGCTACCTGATGCCCAACGTGATGCTGTTCACGTTCGCGGTGGCGCCCGCGGTCGCGCACTACTGGGGCTTTCGCGGCGAAGTGCCGCGCTTTGCGCGGCGCGCGCTCGTCTTCGTCGGCGTGCTCGGCGCGGCAGCGCTCGTCGCGATCCCGTTCGTGCCCGAGGCCGGCGACGCCGCCGTGGGTGTCGCGCTGGCCGCTTCGGTCGCGCCGCTGCTGGTGCGTCGGCCGCGCGACGTCGTGTTGGTCTGTCTGCTGCTGCCGGTCGTCGGCGCCTGGACCGTCGGCTTCGAGCGCAGCATGCGCTGGTCGGAGAGCAAGCGCGGCCGCGTCGCGGCTGGGAAGCTGCTGCGGCGCGAACTCGACGACCACGGCGTGACGCGCGAGCTCGGCGCCTACGGGCACATCGACTCGCCGACGCTGTTGGCGAGCGGCCTGTGGCTGGAAGGCAGCGAGTTCCGCCGGCGCGTGCCGGACGGCGCCTACGTGCTGCAGGAAGAGAAGCCGTGGCGCCCGCTCGACGCAGGCGCGTTCGAGGTGCGGTGGCGCATGGTGACCCCCTTCAAGACGTTCGTCGTGCACGAGCGCACCGCGGCGCCGAAGTGACCTCCGCGCTGCTGGTGCGGCTGTCGGCGATGGGGGACCTCGTGCAGTCGCTCGGCGCGGTCGCCGCGCTGCGCGCGGCGCGGCCCGATTGGCGGCTGACGTTCGTCACGCAGCGCGAGTGGGCGCCGCTGCTGCGGGACCTGCCGGGGCTCGCGCGGGTGGTGTGCTTCGATCGGCGCGGCGGCCTGCCGGCGCTTCGGGCAGTCCGCAGAGAGCTTCGCACCGAGCCCTACGACTTCGCGCTCGACCTGCAGGGCAACTGGAAGAGCGCCTTCGTCGCGTGGCTCTCGGGCGCGCGGCGCCGCGGGGGCAGGCGGGCGCCCGGGCCCCCGGCGCCCGCCAGCCGGGTGCTGCTCCACCGCGCGGTCGGCTGCGACGCCGTCCCGCACCCGGCGCGCGCTGCGTGGGAGCTCGCCAAGGTGATCGCGCCCGAGGCGCCCTACTGCGCGCCGCAGCTGGTGGCCGCTGCCGCAGAAATCGAGGCGGAGCGGGGAGCGCTGCGCGAGGTGGGCATCGACCCGGATCGGCCTTTCCGGGTCGTGGTCGGCACGTCGCCTGCGGATGCGCGCGCGCTGCGCCCTGCCCGCGTGCAGCGCCTGCTGGACGCGCCGCAGGCGGTGCTCGTCACCGGGCCGGCGGAGGCGGCCTTCGAGCTCTCCTCTGGCCATCCGCGGCTGCGGCACGGTGCCGGCGAGGTGCGGCGGCTGGTGGCGCTCGGCGCCGCGGTGGCGGCAGCGGGCGGCGACGTGGTCGGCCCGGACCAGGGCGCGACGCACGTGCTGCTGGCAGCGGGCGCCCGCGGCACGGT
>JBERSB010000397.1:0-2923 GCA_041236755.1 Luminiphilus sp.
CAGCTGTCGGAGGAACGCGCGGCCCACGTTGCCGGGGCCGATGACGCCGATCGAGAGCGTCTGCGCCGAGAGGTAGAAGCCGGCGTGCACGGCGCGCAGGGCGCGCTGTGCGCACTGCTCGTCCAGCGCGATCGAGATGTTGCGCTCGGACGACCCCTGCGCGATCGCTCGCACGTTGACGTTGGCCCGGCCCAGCGCGGCGAACATCTGCGAGGCGACGCCTGGCCGCCCTGCCATGCCGTCGCCGACCGCGGCGAGCGCCGCGATGCCGCGCTCGATGCGCACGTCGCTGATCTGCCCGCTCTCCAGCTCGTGGCTGAACGCGCGCCGCACTGCGTGCTCCGCCGCGGCCGCGTCTTCGCCGCGGATGACGACGCAGATGGAGTGCTCGGACGATCCCTGCGAGATCATCACGACCGAGACGCTGGCCTGCTCCAGCGCCGAGAAGGCCCGCTGTGCCGTCCCGGGCACGCCGATCATGCCGGCACCTTCGAGGTTCAGGATCGCGAGGCCGCTCACCGTGCTGACGCCCTTGACGAAGGGCTCCGGCTCCGCCTCGGCTGTGATCTGCGTGCCCGGGTGCGACGGGTCGAAGGTGTTGCGGGCGATGATGGCGATGCCGCGCTCGATCGCGGGCGCCATGGTCTGCGGGTGCAGCACCTTGGCCCCGAAGTAGGCGAGCTCGCACGCCTCGGAGTAGGAGAGGTGGGGGATCTCGACCGCTTCGGGGACGATCCGCGGGTCGGCCGAGAGCACACCGTCGACGTCGCTCCACACGTGGAGCTCCGATGCGCCGTAGAGCGCGGCGAAGATCGCGCCCGAATAGTCGCTGCCGTTCCTGCCGAGGTTGGTGACGCGGCCGTCGGTGGTCCGCGCGACGTAGCCGGGCACTACTGTGATCGCCGCCGAGTCTGGACCGTGCTCTGCGAGGCAGGCGCGCGTGGCCTCCCAGTCGACCGTCGCGCCGAGCTCGGAGCCCTGGACGACCAGCACGTTCCGCGCGTCCAGACGCTGCGCGTCGCAGCCGCGGTCGCGCAGCGCCGCCTCGACTAGCAGGGACGACCAGATCTCCCCGAGCCCCGAGACCAGCTGCATGAGGTCTCTCGACACGGCGCCGACGAGCGACTGGGCGTGCAGCAGCTCGTGCATCGCGACGAACTCCTCGGCCAGTCGGTCGCGCACCGCGCTGCTGCGGTCGCCGAGCAGCGCCTCGGCCGCCGCGATGTGACGCTGCTCGAGTGCGGTGGCGCGCGCGCGTCGTGTGTTCTCGTCTGCGCCGCGCGCGGCGTCCTCGGCGAGCCCGATCAGGGCGTCGGTGACGCCGCCCATCGCCGAGACGACGACGACCTGACGGCCCGCGGCCTGCTGCACGATGTCGAGCACGCGCGCGATGCGGTCGGCATCGCGCAAGCTGCTGCCGCCGAACTTCTGGGCGACGGTCTTGGCGGGCGCGGAGGTGTCCATGCGATCGAATGAATCAGAGCGGCTTGCGCATGCTGCAGCGAGCGCGGAGCGCCGCGCCGCGCCGGATCAGGTGGCGACATAGGCGCTGCGCCGGGCACGCACGATGTCTATCGACAGGTGGGCCCGTTCGGCTGGCCGGGCAGTTCGCCCTGCAGGGCGCTGCGGGCGCTACTCGCGGCCCGCCCGCGGCAGCCACACCTCGAAGGTGGTGCCCTCGCCCGGGGCGCTGGTCAACTCCAGCGTGCCGCCGTAGCCCTCGACGATGCTGCGGCTGATCGCGAGACCGAGCCCGGTGCCGCCGCGCGCGCGCTGGGTCGTGACGAAGGGCTCGAAGAGCTTGTCGCGAACGCCGGGATGGATGCCGGGACCGTTGTCCGAGACCGTCAGCCGGACGCCGTCGCCCGCGACGACGGCGCGCAGCGAAACCTCGCGCGGCGCGTCACCTGGCGCTTCGAGCAGCGCGTCCTTGGCGTTGGTCATCAGGGTCAGCAAGACCTGCTGCAGCCGCTGCGGACGAGCGTGGACCTGCGGCAGGCCGTCCGGCACGCCGACGGAGAGGCCGATGCCGTGCCGCCGCCAGTTCTCGCCGACGAGCCGCACCGTGCGCTCGGTGACCTCTACGAGCGAGGTGGGCTGCGCTTCGTCGCGGTCGTCCCGCGCGAACTGCAGCAGCGCCGTGACGATGTCGGCGATGCGGCCGCCCTCTTCGATGATGATCTGCCCGTGCTCGTGCGGCTGGTCGCCGTCCATGATCAACTGCGCGCAGTTGATCATGGTGTTCACGGGGTTGTTGATCTCGTGGGCGACGCCTGCTGCGAGCTCGCCGACGGCGGCGAGGCGCTCGGCCTGCGCCAGCTGGGCCTGCAGCCGCTTGCGCGTCGACGCGTCCCGCACGATGGCGGTGAAGAACGGCGCGCCACCCGCTCGGCCCTCGCCCACCGAGAGGTCGATGGGAAAGCGGCTGCCGTCTCGCCGCGCGCCGGTCACCTCGCGGCCGACGCCGATGATCTTACGGGCGCCGGTGCGCAGGTAGCGCTCCAGGTAGCCGTCGTGTTCTTCGTTGTAGGGCGACGGCATGAGCACGCGCACGTTCGCGCCGACGAGCTCGTCCGGCGCATAGCCGAACATGTTCGAGGCTGCGTCGTTGACGGACTCGATCGTGCCCCCTGCGTCGATCGTGACGATTCCCTCTGTCGCCGTATCGACGATCGCGCGCCACCGCTCGCGGTCCTTCTCGGCAGCGGTCGTGGCCTGCTCGGCGGCCGGGGCCTGCGCCCAGCAGAGCGCCAGCAGGGTGGCGAGCGTGGCCGCTGCTCCGACGAGCGCCGCAACGCGGCCCCCCTCGGTCGGGAGCAGCATCGCGGCGACGCAGCAGCCGAGCGCCGCGAAGACGGCGAGGCTGCGTCGACGTGAGGGTGCGTCGGACCGGGCCTCGGCGGCCGCAGTCTCGTTCAGAGGG
>JBERSB010000398.1:0-14804 GCA_041236755.1 Luminiphilus sp.
CCGAGCGGCCGCGAGCGCATGCCGATCAGGTCCTTGACGGGCATGCGCAAGAGCCCGCCGCTGAGCGCCGGGTTGACGAGGCGGCTGTAGAACTGCAGCGCCTCGACGCGGTAGGGGAGCCCGTCGACGAGCAGGCGCTCGCCCTCGCGGACGGGGCCGACGTTGAGGATCAGCCGGATCTGCTCGAAGAACAGCGGCGCGGCCTTGGCGACGACCCAGCCTGCGCCGACCAGGAAGACGATGCCGATCGGCAGCAGCAGCCAGTCGTTGCGGGCGTAGAGCACGCCCATGGTCGCGGCGATCGCGACCATCACGGTCAGCACGCGCGCGAGCACTTCGGCGAGGCGCACCGAGAAGCCGCGCTGGCGCTTGCGCCGCAGCGCGTGGTCGCTGAGCCAGCGCAGCCCGAAGAAGGCCGTCATGAAGGTCGCGACGCACAGCAGCACGTTGAGGCCGGAGTTCTGCAGGAAGCTCTGCACGCTCTCGGAGAGGGCGGTCAACAGCGGCCGCTGGTTCTGCTCGCGGCGCCGCAGGCTCGCGTCGACGACCAGCATCTCGCGGCCGAGGTCGTCGAGCAGCGGCTGCCAGTGCTCGCGCACCTCGCGGTCGATCTCGGCGGCCTCGACGCTGTCCGTGGGCAGCGCTGCGCGGGTCGCCTCGAGGTTTCGGCGCGCGAGCAGCGCGACCTCGCGGCGCGCCAGCGCGCGCGCGCGTCGCTCCTTGAGCGCGGCCAGCTCGCGGGGCTCGGCGGTGGCCTCCTTGACGGCCTGGATCAACGGCGCCACCAGCTCCAGGACCTCTCGCTCAAGCTCGATCCGGCGGTCCGCGGGCTGCTCGAACTCCTGCACGTCCAGGTGCGCCGCCAGCTCGGCGAACTCCCAGCGCAGCGCCTCGATCTGGGCGCTCAACGCCTGCGCGCGCGCGGCGTCCGACGTCTGGTCCCGCTGCTCCCGGAGCTCGGCGAGGTCTTCGGCGAGCTGGTGCAGCGCCGCCTTCGTGCCGGGGTCGACGGAGGGCGGTTGCTGGCCCTGCAAGGGCATCTGAGCGGGCATCTGCGCGGGGACCTGCGCGGGCATCTGCGCGCACACGAGCAGCGCCGCGACCAGCAGACCCAGCCCGGTGCGTCGCGCGATGGTTGGCATCGCGGCAACGTAGCGCAGCGGCCGTTTGGTTTCGCGCGCCGCGGGGGCTACACCATGGAGGCGATGAGCAAGGCGATCTCGACCAAACCCCCGAGCGGGATGCGAGACTTCCTCGCCGAGGACGTGGTCCGCCGCCGCCACGTCCTGGGGGTCGTGCAGCGCGTCTACGAGTCGTTCGGCTTCGTCCCGCTGGAGACGCCGACGATCGAGAACCTGACCACGCTGCTCGGCAAGTACGGGTCCGAGGGCGACCAGCTTCTCTACCGGCTGCTGCACCGGCGCGACAAGCTCAAGCGGGCCATCGAAGCCGGCGCTGCGAGCGAGGCGGGCCTGAGTGAGCTCGAGCTCGCCGCGGAGGGCCTGCGCTACGACCTGACGGTGCCGCTGGCGCGCGTCGTCGCCAACTACCGGGACCTCCCGGCGTTCTACAAGCGTTACCAGATCCAGCCGGTGTGGCGCGCCGACCGGCCCGCGCGCGGACGCTTCCGCGAGTTCTACCAGTGCGACGTCGACATCACGGGGACGCCGAGCCTCGTCGCCGACGCCGAGGTCTGCGGCGCGATCGCCGCGGTGCTCACCGAGCTCGGCTTCTCCGCGTTCCGCATCCAGACCAACCACCGCGAGCTGCTGCGCGCGCTGGTGCGACAGGCGGGCATCCCCGACGAGCAGGAGTCGCTGGCGCTGATCGCGCTCGACAAGCTCGCCAAGGTGGGCGCTGACGGCGTCAAGGAGGAGCTCTCGCAGAAGGGCATCGCGGCTGCGTCCGCGGCCGGGCTGCTGCAGACGCTCGAGGAGATGCGCGTCGACGGAGCGCTGCAGCGGCTGGCCACAGGCGACGGCGCGGGCGCTGCGGGCGCGCGCGAGCTGCTCGAGCTGTTCGAGAGCACGGCCGCGGGGCCGGCGGCCGACCACGTGGTCTTCGACCCGACGCTCGCCCGGGGGCTGAGCTACTACACGGGGCCCATCTTCGAGGTGCAGGTCGACGGGCTCGCGGGCTCGCTCGGCGGCGGGGGGCGCTACGACAACCTGATCGGCATGTTCCAGAAGCAGCCGGTGCCCGCGGTCGGCTTCTCGCTCGGCCTGGAGCGCGTGCTGCTGGTGATGACCGAGCGCGAGATGTTCCCTGATCTGGGCATCGGGCCGCAGGTCCTGCTCTGCCGGATGGCCGAGGTCTCCGCCGCCGACGCCGTGCGCTGCGCGACCGGGCTCCGGCAGGCAGGCGTGCGCGTCGAGGTTTACGCCGACGCCGCGCCGATGAAGAAGCAACTCGGCTACGCCAACGCGATCGACGTCGACCACGTGGCGATCCTCGGGCCGCAGGAGGTGTCCCAGGGCGTCGTCGCGCTCAAGGACCTGCGCACCGGCGAGCAGGTCTCCTGCGCGCTCAGCCGCGTCGCGGAGCACCTCGAGCCGTGAGCCGCCGCCGCCATCCCCGCCAGGAGTGACCGCAGGGCCGACCGTCCACCGCCGCGATGTCAGACGCCCCTGCAGACCAGCCCGAACGAGGACCGCAACCGCTGCGGCACGACGAGCTCGAGCTGGTGCGCGCGGTGACAGCTGCGCTCGAGGACAGCCCGACGGAGGACGCCTTCGACTCGGTGCGCACGGTGCGGCACCAACTCGAGAGCCTGAAGATGTTCGGGCGGCTGCTGGAGCGCTATCCGTCGCCGCTGCAGGACCAGGTGCTGCACGGCAAGCGCCGCGGGCTGGACACGCTGGTCGACACCATGGTGTCCACCGACCAGGCGACGTTCCCCTTCCGGGCGCCGACACAGGCGCTGGTCGGCCGCTCGATGAACATGGCGCAGATCAACTTCCTGCGCATGCTGTGGCACCTGACCGGGAGCCTCGACGACGAGGGCGCAGCGCGCCAGCTGCGCGTGCGCGCTGCGCGCCTGCTGCGCACCGCGGTCCATACGCGGCTGGTCGAGGAGGTGCTCGCCGACGTGGTCACCGACGGGTCCGTGCCCCGGCCGGTGCGGGCGCAGGGCGTCCGCAGCCTCGCGCAGCTGTGGGGCAACCGCCTGACCTGGCGCGTGCACGAGTTCTTCCCGCTGCTCGACGCGACCTGGGAGGCGCGCCTGCGGGTGCGCGTGGTCGGCGGTTCGCTGGCAGGGACCAGCGAGCTGTTCCAGCTGCTGACGCAGGGCGGCGACGAGGAGTTCGTCGACCTGTTCACCGACCGCGACTACGGCGACACCGAGGTGCAGGCGTTCCGCGAGTTCCTGTTCGGACGGTCCTCGGAGGAGCTCGAGCAGCTCTCCGCCCGCATGGCGAACGAAGGCCTGACCAGTATCGAGCTGGACAGCAGGCTGGACGACGTCAGCCGCGACGGCGGCTCGATCCTGTTCGAGTTCTTCCGCGCGCGGCTGGTGCAGTGCAGCGCGAGGCGCGTCGCGCAGCTCGCGGGGCCGCGCCACACGGCCGAGGGCTACGTGATGATCGCGTGGCTGCAGAAGCAGTGCGGCGCCTGACCGCGCTCGCCTGCTGCCGCTGATGGGTCGGCCAGTAGAGCGGCCCAGTAGAGCCACCCAGTTGAGCCACTCAGTAGGGCCACCCAGACGGGGCCTGCTAGTGGGCGACGAGCCAGTTGGGGCCGCAGCCCATCGAGATCTCCAGCGGCACCTCGAGCTCCGCTGCCCCGGTCATCGCGTCCTTCACCAGGCGCTCGACCTCGGTGCGCTCGTCGTCGGGCACGTCGAGCACGAGCTCGTCGTGGACCTGCAGCAGCAGACGCGCGGCCAGGCCTCGTGACTGCAGCGCTGCGTGCACCGAGAGCATGGCGCGCTTGACGATGTCGGCGGCCGCGCCCTGGATGGGCGTGTTGACAGCCATGTTCTCGGCCGCGATCCGCTGCATGGCGTTGGTGGAGTCGATGTCCCCGAGCGGTCGCCGGCGCCCGAACATCGTGCGGGCGTCCTTGTCGCGGCGCGCGTGCTCGAGCGAGGCGTCGAGGTAGTCCTTCACGCCGGGGAGCGCCCGGAAGTAGCTCTTGATGAACTTCTTCGCCTCGGGCGGCCGCATCCCGGTCTCGTTCGCGAGGCGCGACGCGCCCATGCCGTACATCAGGCCGTAGTTGACGATCTTGGCCTGGTTGCGCAGCTCGGGCGTGACCAGGTTCGGCAGGATGCCGTGCACGATCGCGGCGGTGCGCGCGTGGATGTCCTCGCCCTTCTGGAACGACTCGACCAGCGCCTTGTCCTGCGAGAGGTGCGCGAGGATGCGCAGCTCGATCTGCGAGTAGTCAGCCGACAGCAGCGACCAGCCGGGCCGGCGCGGGACGAACGCCTCGCGCACGCGGCGACCCTCCTCGGTGCGGATCGGGATGTTCTGGAGGTTGGGGTCCTCGCTGCTGAGGCGCCCGGTCGCGGCGACGGCCTGGTTGAAGGTGGTGTGCACGCGGCCGCTGTCGGGCTGCACGAGCGCCGGCAGGCTGTCGATGTAGGTCGACTTGAGCTTGGTCAGCTGCCGCCACTCGAGCACCAGCTGCGGCACCTCGTGCTTCTCGGCGACCTTGACCAGCACTTCGTGGTCGGTCTTGTACTGGCCGGTCGGCGTGCGCCGCGGCTTGTTGATGTCGGCGGCCCGGTGGACCTCGAGCTCGTCGAACAGGACCTTGCCGAGCTGGGCCGGCGAGCCGAGGTTGAACTCGTGCCCCGCGCGCTCGAACACGCGCTCCTGGAGGTCCTCGATGCGGTCCTGCAGCTCTGCCGAGAGCCGCATCAGGTGCTGGGTGTCGACCGCGATGCCCTCCCACTCCATGTCCAGGAGCACGGGGACCAGCGGCAGCTCGAGGTCTCGGTAGAGCTCGGCGGTCCCGGCGCGCTCGAGCTGGGCTGCCAGCGGCTCGACCAGGCGCAGCACGAGGTCGGCCTCTTCGCAGACGTAGTTGCCGACCAGCGACGGGTCGACCTCGGCGAACGTGCGCTGCTTCTTGCCCGAGCCGACGACGTCCTTCTGGGCCGTCTTCTTGATGGCGAAGTGCTTGAGCGCGAGGTCCGCGAGCGAGTGGGAGCGCAGGCCCGGCTCGCTGCAGTAGCTCGCGAGCATGGTGTCGTGGCCGGTGCCCGCGAGCGCGAGTCCCTCGACGCGCAGCGCCGCGAGCAGCCGCTTGAGGTCGTGCACGTGCTTGGCGGGCGCCGGGCTCTCGAGGAGCGCCTTCAGCGCCGCGAGCCGCTGTTCGCGGTCGTCCTCGCCGAGCGGCACGTAGCTGGCGACGCCGGGCGCGGTCGCGACCGAGAGCCCGACCAGCTTGCGCTTGCGCAGCGAAGGTCCGACGGTCTCTGCGGCGAGCGCTATCTGCTCGCAGGCCAGCGCGCGCTCGACCAGGGCGCTCAGGCCGGCCTCGTCGTCGACGACGTCGTAGCGCTGCTCTATGTGCTCCTGCGGCGGGGCCTGGTCTGCGAGGTCGGAGAGCAGGTTGCGGAACTCCAGTCGCTGGAACAGCGGCCGCAGCAGCTCGGGGTCGGGGGCGGCCGGGCCGAGCTGGTCGACCGCGAGGTCGAGGTCCAGGTCGAGCTTCAGGGTCACCAGCTCCCGCGACAAGGACGCGAGGTCGCGGTGCTCCTCGAGGGTCTTCTTGATCGAGGGCTTCTTGACGTCATCGAGGTGCTCGTAGATGCCCTCGATCGAGCCGAACTGCTGGAGCAGCTCGACCGCGGTCTTCTTGCCGATCTTCGGGACGCCCGGCACGTTGTCCGAGCTGTCGCCCATCAGCGCGAGCATGTCGACGATCGACGTCGGCGGCAGGCCCCACTTCGCCTCGCAGGCAGCGGCGTCGTAGATCTCGGGCTTGCTGGTCGAGCTGCGCAGGTTCCACAGCTTGATGTCGTCGTCGACGATCTGAAGGAAGTCCTTGTCGCCGGTCACGATGAACACCTGCATGCCGTGGTCGCGGCCGCGCACAGCCAGCGTGCCGATCACGTCGTCGGCCTCGTGCTCCTCCGAGGACGCGATCGGGAGGCCGAACGCGTCGACCGCGGCGCGGATGTCGTCGAGCTGCGCGGCCATCTCGTCGGGCATCTTGGTCCGCGTGGACTTGTAGTCGGGGTAGATCTTGGTGCGCAGCAGGTCGCTCCGCGGGCCGTCGAACGCGACCGCGATCGCGTCGGGGCGCTCCCGGTCGATCAGCGCGCGCAGCGTCATGCAGAAGCCGTAGGTCGCGGCGGTCGGGTGGCCGTCCTCGGTCGTCAGCGGCGACCGGCCGGTGCCCTGGAACGCGAAGAAGCTGCGGTAGGCCAACGCCGTGCCGTCGATCAAGAAGAGCCGCTTCGCCATGGCTCCGTTGTAGCGCGCTCTGCGGCCGGCTCGAAGCCCGATCAGGCCCGGATCAGTGCAGCAGCAGCTTGACCGCGGCGAACCCGCCGACGAGCAGCACAGCGCCCAGCGTGGTCACGAGCGCGAAGCGCCGCTCGATGAAGTCGCGGATGCCCGGCCCGAAGCGCTTGAACAGCCAGGCGACCAGGAAGAACCGCGCGGACCGACCGACCGCCGAGCCCAGCAGGAACATCGGGAAGTGGATCGCGAACACGCCGGCCAGGATCGTGATCACCTTGTAGGGGATGGGCGTGAAGGCCGCGGCGAACACGATCCAGAAGTTCCACTGCTCGTAGAGCCCGCCGACCTTGGCCACGCTGGCCTCGTCGACGCCCGGGACGTAGTCGAAGAAGAACTGCTGGACGCCGTCGATCTCCCAGAAGTAGTAGCCGATCGCGTAGCCGGCGGCGCCGCCGACGACAGAGCCGATCGCGCACCACGTCGCGTAGCGGTAGCTGCGCTCGACGCAGCCGATGCACATCGCGATCATCAGCACGTCGGGCGGGATCGGGAAGAAGCTGCTCTCGGCCAGCGCCAGCAGGAACAACGCGGGCACGGCGAAGCGCGTGTCGGCCCAGTGGATCACCCAGTCGTAGAGCCGGCGGAGCGGGCCCTTGTTGGCGGGGCCCGTCGTCGAGGGCTCAGGCGCGGCGTCGGCTGGTGGGGCGCTGGTCACGCCGACACTATCGGTCCGGCGGCCGAGGATTGCACAGCCGAGTTCGGGGCGCTGTCGGGGGACCTGCTCAGCGGTTCGCGCGCGCGCCGCGGCAGAGGTCGTAGACGTCGAGCTGCACCGGGCCGTCCTCGCCGCGCGCGCTGAGCCGAGGGGTGTAGGCGACGCTCCACGGGCCTTTGTCGCTGCGGAGCAGCTCGAAGTGCTCGAGCCCGCGCACGAACCGCGCCGGCAGGATCTCGCCGCCGGCGGCGAGCCGCACGCGCACGTGCCGGCCGCGGGTCTCCACGAACGGCGCGCCGACGACCTTGACGTCGTGGGTCACGAACCGCGGCCGCGGGTGCCCGTTGCCGAACGGTCCGAGCGCGTCGAGGCGGCGCAGCGCCTGCGGGGCGAGCTCGTCGAACGTCGCCTCGCCGTCGAGGCGCAGGGGGTGCTCGCTGGGCGCGAGCTGCTCACACGCGGCCGCGAACCGCTCGCAGAAGGCGTCGAAGTGCTCGCGTCGGATCTCGAGGCCCGCGGCCGCCGCGTGGCCGCCGTGCGCGACCAGCAGGTCCGAGCACGCGCCGAGCGCGTCGCGCAGGTGCACGCCGTTCGTGCAGCGGCCTGAGCCGCGTCCGGTGTCGCCGTCGAAGGCGATCAGGAGCGTCGGCTTGTGGGTCTGTTCGGCGACGCGCGCCGCGACGATCCCGAGCACGCCCGGGTGCCAGCGGTCGCCGCCGAGCACGATCGCGGGGCCCTCGTGGCCGTCGGCGAGCAGCATGACCTCGTCCTGCAGCGTGCGTTCGACCTTGCGGCGGCGCTCGTTGTGGCCCTCGAGCACCTTGGCGGCCGCCTGCGCCTCGGGGAACCCCTTGGCGCACAACAGGGCGACGGCGTCGTCGGCGTGGCCGACGCGGCCGGCGGCGTTGATCAGCGGCGCCAGGCGGAAGCCGATGTCCTCGACGCCGGCGCCGCGGTGCAAGAGGCCCGCGGCGTCCATCAGCGCGCGGATGCCAGGGTTCCGGCTGACGCCGAGCGAGCGCAGCCCGTGGTAGACCAGGGTGCGGTTCTCGCCGGAGAGGGGGGCGACGTCGGCGACGGTCCCGAGCGCCACGTAGGCCATCGCGTCGACGAGGAAGTCGGCGAACTCCTGGCTGCGGCGCATGGTCCCGCTCAAGGACTCGGCCATCGCCGCGACCAGGCAGAAGGCGACGCCGCAGCCCGCGAGGTTGCGGTCGGGGTAGCCGGCGTCGTGCAGCCGCGGGTTGAGCACGCAGTAGGCGTCGGCCACGTTCTCGGTGGTGCCGTGGTGGTCGGTGACGATCACGTCGACGCCCGAGCGCTGCAGCGCCGCGATGGGCTCGACCGCGTTGGTGCCGTTGTCGACGGAGATCACCAGCGGGAAGCCGCCGTCCTGGATGGCCTTCACGCTCGCGGCCGAGAACGAGTAGCCGTCGGCGCGCGCCGGGATGTAGGGCGTGGTCGTGCAGTGCAGCAGGCTCAGGAACTTGTGCAGCAGCACGGTGCCGCTGATTCCGTCGACGTCGTAGTCGCCGTGGATCAGGATCGGGTCGCCCGCGCGCAGTGAGTCGCGGATGCGGTCGACGGCGCGCTGCATGTGCGTGAACCGGAACGGGTCGTGCAGCGAGCCGATGTCCGGCCGAAGGAACGCCCGGGCCTCCTCGGGGCTCTCGATCCCGCGCGCCAGCATCACGCGCACGACCAGGTCCGGCATCCCCAGCGTCCGTGCCAGCGCCTGTTCGCGCGGATCGGGGCTGGGTGTGTCGAGTGCGGCGCGAAGCATGGGCGGTCGGGTATGGTAGCAGGGGTCCCTTTCATGCCTAGAACCGACGCCGACCGTTCCGCTGCGCTGCGCCTGCTGCCCTCGGTGGACCAGCTGCTCCGCGACGACGCGCTCCGCGCGCTGCCTACGCCCGCGCTGACACGCGTCGCGCGCGCGCTCGTCGACGAGCTGCGCGCGCACGTGCTGGCGGGGGAGCTCGACGCGGACGCCGTCCGTCGGCGGTGCGAGTCCGCGTCGCTCGTGGCCGAGCTGACGGCGCGCTGCGCCGCGCTGCAGCGGCGTCGCCACGAGCGGGTCTACAACGCGACGGGCATCGTGCTGCACACCGGCATCGGCCGCGCCCCGCTCGCGCCCGAGGCGGTCGACGCGATCGTCGGGGCCGCCGGCTACGCGGTGGTGGAGGTCGATCCCGTAAGCGGCCAGCGCGACCAGCGCGAGCTCGCGGTCGCGGGCCTGCTCAAGGCGCTCACCGGCGCGGGCGGCGCGCTGATCGTCAACAACAACGCCGCTGCGACGACCCTGATGCTCGCAGCGCTCACGGCCGGCACGGAGGTGGTCGTCTCGCGCGGCGAGCTGGTCGAGATCGGCGGCGGCTTCCGGGTCCCCGACGTGATGAAGCGCGCGGGCTGCGAGATGGTCGAGGTCGGCGCGACCAACAAGACGCACGTGCGCGACTTCCGCGGCGCGACGGGCGAGCGCACCTCGGCGTTCTTGAAGGTGCACCCCAGCAACTTCCGCATCGAGGGCTTCGCGTCGACGCCGTCGGTGCGCGAGCTCCGCGAGCTGGCGGACGCGCAGGACCACGAGGTGCTGGTGCTCGACGACCTCGGCTCGGGCCTGCTGTGGGACGCGCCGGTGCCCGGGCTCGCCGACGAGCCGCGTGTCTCGGGCAGCCTCGCGCAGGGCGCGCACGTGACCTGCTTCAGCGGCGACAAGCTCTTGGGCGGACCGCAGTGCGGCATCCTGATCGGCGACTCCGAGCTGATCGCGCGCTGCCGCGCGCACCCGCTCTACCGCGCGATGCGGTGCGACAAGCTGACGCACGCCGCGCTCGAGGCGACCCTGCTGCTCTACCGCGACGCCGACCCGCTGCAGCGCGTGCCGACGCTGCGCATGCTCTCTGCCGGCCCGGACGAGCTGGCTGCGCGCGCCGAGGCGCTCGCGGCGCTCTTGACCGGACACGGCGCGAAGGTCGTCGCGAGCGACTCGTTCGCCGGTTCGGGCGCGAACCCGGCCAAGCCGCTGCCGAGCTTCGCGACCGCGGTGCGCGGCGGCAGCGCGCAGGCGGACCGGCTGCGCGCCGCGCGGCCGGTCTCGGTGTTCGCGCGGGTCGCCGACGGCCACGTGCTGCTCGACGCGCGCACGCTGCTGCTCGAGGACCTCGACGCGGTCGCGCACGCGTGCCAGCGGGCGCTCGCCGAATAGACGCACCATGACCGACTACCCGGATCTGCGCCTGACGCGTTACGCCTCGAGCGCCGGTTGAGCTGCCAAGCTGCCACCTGGGAGCCTCGGGCAGGTTCTCCAAAAGCTGCAGGCGACGCCGAACGCCGACCTGCTCGCCGGGCACGCGGGTTTCGAGGACGCCGGGGTGCTGCGCATCGACCAGGAGCGCGCGCTGGTGCAGACGCTCGACTTCTTCCCGCCGATCGTCGACGACCCGCGCTGGTTCGGCCGCATCGCCGCGGCCAACTCGCTGTCCGACGTGTTCGCGATGGGCGGGAGGCCTCTGACGGCCATGAACATCGTCGGCTGGCCGCGCGAGTTGGACGTGGAGATCCTCGGCGAGATCCTCGCCGGCGGCCTCGAGAAGACCGAGGAGGCGGGCGCGTCTTTGTGCGGCGGCCACTCGGTCGTCGACAGCGAGGTGAAGTACGGCCTGTCGGTGACCGGCGTCGTGCACCCCGAGCGGTTCTGGCGCAACAGCGGCGCGCAGGAGGGAGACGCGCTGCTGGTCACCAAGCCGCTCGGCATGGGCGCCGTCTCGACGGCGATGAAGAAGGACAAGATGGAGCAAGGTGCTGCCGACGAGGCGATGACCGCGCGCGCCATGGAGGTCATGGCGACGCTCAACAAGGTCGCCGCCGAGGTCGCCCAGGACTTCGACGTGCACGCGGCGACCGACATCACCGGCTTCGGCTTCGTGGGCCACGCGTGCGAGATGGCCGAGGGCGCAGGCCTGCAGCTGGAGGTCGACGCGCAGAGTCTGCCGTTGATGCAGGGAGCGCTCGAGCTGGTGCGGGCAGGCGCGCTGTCGGGCGGCTGCGCGCGCGGCAAGCAGCACTTCGGCCCTCGGGTCGAGGTCGACGACAGCGTCGAAGCAGCGCTGGGAGACCTGGTGTTCGACGCCGAGACCTCCGGCGGGCTGCTGCTCGCGGTGCCCGAAGCGCAGGCGCAGTCCCTCAGTGACCGGCTGCGCGACGCGGGTGCGCCTGCCTACGCCATCGCCGGGCGCTTCGTCGCGCGCGCCGGCGCCGAGCCGCTGGTGCGGCTCCGGTAGTCCCAGCTAGCGGAGCAGCTGCTGCTGGGCCGCCGAGAGCTCCGGCCGCGGCGCTGCGCCGTGGTCGCGCAGGCGCAGCGTGAAGGTGGTGCACGCGAGCTTGTTCAGGCTGCGCTGCGGCAGGCCGTCCTCGTACTGCCTCGGGCCCGCGGGCGGGGTGTCGTCGTCGTCATCTTCGACGTCCCCGCCGAGCGGCTCGAGGTCGATCTGCAAGTTGGTGGTGGGGACGCCGCCGAACACCCGGACTCTGCCTTTTGCGCTCGTGTCGATCCAGACGTTGCCGCGGACCTGATAGACGGTGCCCGTGCCGGGGTCCAGCGCGATCGCGATGTCGAGCGTCAGGTCCGGCGCAATGGTGGCCGGCCGGGCTCTCTGCCCGACGCCCACGTCGACATGCAGGCGCGGGCTGCCGCCTGCCATCAGGGCGAGCGGCAGCGACCCGGACCAGAACAGCTCGCGGGCCTGCTCCTTGTTCAGCGTGACGGAAACGACCTCCACGGCGCGATCGGCGACGGCGCCTGCGTCGCGGCGGGTCACGGACAGCGGCCACGCGCCCAGCAGCTGCAGCAGCGCCTGGGGGTCGGGCACGACCGTCGAGATGGTGCCGTCGGCGAAGTGGCCGCGGCGGCGGCACCAAGCGCGCTGCGCGTCCTTGGCGAGCGTGCGCGCGCCGACCAGCAGGAGCTCGTCCTTGTTCTCGTTGTCGAACTTCAGGTATGCGAGGTCGCGGTGCCAGGAGCCGCGGACCCCAGACCTGCGTGGCCGGCCGTTCGGCTTGCCGACGGGCTCCCACGTGAGCTCGAACGCCGTGTCCACGGTGGCTGCCGCCTTGACCAACGCGTCGGAGAGCCGCTTGCGCATGGCCGCGGAGACGGCCGCGGCAGGCTCTGCAGGAGGTGCCTGCTGGGCTGCCAGCGCAGTCAGGCAGAGCAACGAAGCCGTGAAGGTGCGCATGGAGCGGAGACGGGTGGTGGCGGCAGGAACTCTCGGAGAATCGGAGTAGTGAAACGCGCCGCCCCTCCAGCTACGGCTGCGGAGGCTCGCCGGGCTCCGCGGGAGGAGGGGCTCCGTCCGTGTCGTCACTGTGCTCGGGCTGCGGGTTCAGCTCCTTGAGCAGCTCCTGCATCCGGATGGCGCCGCCGATACCCTCGTCGAAGACGAACTGCAGGTGCGGCACCGAGCGCGTGTGCAGGACCGCCCCGATCTCCCGCTGGCAGAACCCGGTGGCGCGCGCGAGCACCTCGGCGGACGCGCGCTGGGCAGCGTCCTCCTTGCCCGTGGGCGCGAGCACCGACCAGTAGGCCTTGCACTGGGTGAACTCCTTGTCGAGCTCGATGCGCGTGATCGTCACCAGGCCGAGCTTGGGGTCGGCGAGGTCGCGCTGGAGCACCTGGGCGAGGCGCTGCTTGATCTGCTGCGCGAGGCGCGCGAGGCGGCGTTCGTTCATTGGTAGGGGGTGATGATCTCGAGCCGGTGGTCGGTCAGCGTGCCGTCACGCCACTCGTCCAGCTCGTTGATCAGGTGGTCCATGGTGCTGTTGACGTGCTTGGAGTCGCTGCCTGCGACGACCGCGCCGAGCGTCGCGATCGTCGGGTCGTCGAGGTCTTCGAACTCGCTGATCGAGACGTTGAACGAACGCCGCAAGCGGTCACGCAGCGCCTTGAGGACGCCGCGCTTCTCCTTGAGCGACTCCGCGTAGGGAAGCTCCAAGGTGAACTGGAGGACTCCGATGTAGAGCATGGCGCGCGCGCATCGTCACGGCCTCTGGGAGGCTTGGCACGTCTAGGTGTCGCCGAGCTTGCGCTTGATCAGCTCGATCTCGACGAACTCCATCGTGTCGCCTTCCTTGATGTCCTGGTAGTTCTCGAGCGTCATACCGCACTCGAAGCCTGCCTTGACCTCCTTGGCGTCCTCGTCGATGCGGCGCAGGCTCGCGAGCTTGCCGTTGTAGACGACCTTGCCGTCGCGGGCGAGGCGCGTGATGCAGCCGCGCTTGGCGACGCCGTCGCGAATCAGGCAGCCCGCGATCGTGCCGAACTTGGACGACCGGAAGATGGCCCGGACCTCGGCGTGGCCGATGACCTTCTGGACCTCCTCGGGTGCGAGCACGCCTTCCATGGCGTCCTTGACCTGGTCGATCAGCTCGTAGATCACCGTGTAGTAGCGGATGTCGACGCCTTCTTCGTCGGCGAGCTGCCGCACGTTGGAGTCGGCGACCGTGTTGAAGCCCACGATGACCGCGCCCGACGTGGCCGCGAGGTCGACGTCCGCCTTGTTGATGCCGCCGAGGCCGGAGTGCACCAGGTTGACGCGGACCTCGCTGGTGGCGAGGTCGTCGAGCGACTTCCTCAGCGGCTCGAGCGAACCCATCGCGTCGGCCTTGAGGATGATCTTGATCTCCTTGATGTCCTTCTCGGCGAGCTTCGCGGAGAGGGTCTCGAGGGTGACCGCCGAGCGCTCGGCGCGCGACATCTCGCGCTCGCGGCGCTGGCGCTCCTCGACGACCTCCTTGGCCTTCTTCGCGTTCTCGACGGCGAACAGCTTGTCGCCGGGGCTGGGCAGCCGGTCGAGGCCGAACAGCGTGACCGGCGTGGACGGGCCGGCCTCGTCGAGGTTGTTGCCGTGGTCGTCGATCATGGCGCGCACGCGCGCGAACGACTCGCCGCACACGACCTGGTCCTTGATCTTCAGCGTGCCGTCGGTCACCAGCAGCGTCACCACGACGCCCTGCGCCGCCGACTGCCGCGCCTCGACCACGATGCCGCTCGCGGCGGCCTCGGGGCGGGCGTTGAGGTCGAGCAGTTCGGCTTCGAGGTGGATGCGCTCGACGAGCTCGGGCAGGCCGTCGCCGGTCTTGGACGAGCA
This sequence comes from Luminiphilus sp., assembly GCA_041236755.1. Lineage (GTDB taxonomy): Bacteria > Planctomycetota > UBA1135 > UBA1135 > UBA2386. The sequence continues at coordinate 14,283 of JBERSB010000398.1, forward strand.
CTCGACCATGCCGATCTCGCCGCCGAAGTCCTCGGACTGCAGGCCCTTGACCATCAGCTGCTGCTTGACCTGGGTCGGGTTGGCAGCGGGGAGGTCACACTTGGTGATCGCGACCACGATCGGGCACTTCGCGGCCTTGGCGTGGCTGATCGCCTCCTCGGTCTGCGGCATGACGCCGTCGTCGGCGGCCACGACCAGCACGACCACGTCGGTCAGCTCGGCGCCGCGGGCGCGCATCGCCGTGAACGCTGCGTGGCCGGGCGTGTCGAGCACGACGATCGAGAGGCCGCTCTCGTTGGTGACCTTGTAGGCGCCGATGTGCTGCGTGATGCCGCCGGCCTCGTGGCCCGCGATGTCGCTCTCGTGCAGTGCGTCCATCAAGGACGTCTTGCCGTGGTCGACGTGGCCCATGAACGTCACGACCGGCGCGCGCTGGGCGGTGTCCTCGCTCTCGCTTTGCTCGACGAGTTGGGCGATGAGCTCGTCCATCGCCTCCTTGTGCTCGACGACCTTGATGTTGCG
>JBERSB010000399.1:0-7048 GCA_041236755.1 Luminiphilus sp.
CTCCGAGCGCGGCGTAGAGCGCTACCACGGCGTGTGCCTCCACCCCAGGAGGAACAGCGAGAACACGCCGAGCGCGCCCAGGCCCGCGATGCAGAACGGGAAGAACCAGTCGACGAGCTCGGCGGTGCCCTGCTCCAGCTCGGCCTTGGTCATCTTGTCGATCTCGGAGAAGACGTTGCGCAGCGCGTTGGCGTCGCCGGGATTGAAGACCTCGCCGCCCGTCGTGCGCGAGAGGTTGACGATCTCGCCCGGCGCCTCGGACTCCTGGATGTTGACCGCGAACAGCTTAATGCCGTCACGGCGTAGGCGCTTGGCGATCTCCATCTCGGCGCCGCCCGACAGGTCACTGCTGAAGCCGTCGGTGATCAGGATCATCATCCGGTCCCCTTCGCTGCGCGAGGTCAGGACCTCGCGGGCGCCGAGCACCGCCTTGCCGATCTCGGTGCCGCCGAACCCCGGCGGCGCGGTCTCGGGCCGCATGAACGGGATCGAGTTGCGGAACGCCGACGGGTCGCTCGTCAGCGGCACCCAGTGCAGGTAGTTGTTGCCGAAGAAGGTCAGCCCGAACGAGTCCCCCTTGCGGAAGTCCAGGAACTCGTTGATGGCCTCCATGGACGTGTCGTAGCGCGACCCCTTGCCGAACTTCGCGGTCATCGAGCCGGAGATGTCGACCAGGAACTGGATGTTGGTGAGCGCCCGCTTCTGCCGCGGCGCAGCGAGCTCCTGCGGCAGCGCGAGCAGCAGCACCGCGACCGCGAGCAGCAGCGCCGGCAGCGACTCGCCGAACCCGAGCACCGCGCGCATCCACGCGCCCGAGCCCAAGCGCCGGCCGCCGTCCGAGTCGAACGGCATCGAGAAGCGGCCGCCGCGCCGCGCCCACACCCAGTAGATGTGGAGCACCGGCAGCGCCAGGAGCAGCAGCAGCCACGGGCGCGCGAACATCAGCCGGCCTCCTGCTGGAACTGCGCTGCGGTGACCGAGCGGTAGGGCGCGAGCAGCGTCGCGAGGTCGACGTCGGCCGGCGGCGTCGGCGCGTGCAGCCACGCCTCGACCTGACGCAGCAGCGCGCCGGCCTCCGCGTCACGACGAATCGCCATCACCGCGTCGGCGGCCTTGGCGCCTTCGAGCCCGAGCCGCGCGCGCCAGAACGCCACCAGCAACCGCTAGAGCTCGGCCTTCTGCGCTTGTGCAGCCGCGCCGGACGCGACCTGCTCGACGAGCGGACGCAGCCGGTCGGCGAGCGTCGGCGGGGCCGGCTGCGCCGCGGGCTGCTCGGCGCGCTTGCGTCCGACGAAGAGGATCGCGAGCAGGCCGGCCAGCCAGGCCGCGCCGAACGCCACCTGCAGCGCCGAGTAGCCGCCGAGCCGCTCGCCCTGCGTCGGCTCGAGCTCGCTGGGCTCGAACATGTCGCCGGGCAACACGCTCGACACCTCCACCTCGACCGGCGTCAGGCCTTCGGCAGACGAGCCGTCCTTGCGCACGAGGTAGTCGGTCAGGTCGAACGTGCCCTCCTCGAACCCGACCCACTCGAGGTCGTAGCGGAGGTGCTCGCCGTGCGGCCAGGTCGCGAGGATCCGCACCAGCACCGGCGCCTTGGTCGTGGTGGGCGCGACGACGAGCTCCGTGCCCTCGAGCACGACCTGGTCGACGTGGGCGCGCATCCCGACCGTAGCCTCGCGCTGGTCGCGCGTCTGCGCGGACGCTGCGGTGACGCACAGCGCAGCGGCGAGCAAGTGCCTCGTGAGAGTGCTCATCGTCCACCTCCCGATGCGCCGCGCGACCGGAAGAAGTGGCGCAGCTTGTGCAGGTAGGGCTCGTCGGTTCGCAGCATCAGGTGGTCGACGCCGCCCTTGCGCAGCTCGCTCTCGATCCGGAGCTGGTCGACCATCTGGCTGCGCGCGCGCGCCGTGAACGGCCGCCCGGACTCGGCCTCCTGCGCGCGCAGGAACCCACCCGAAGGCAGCGACACCTCGGCAGGGTCCTGCACCTGCACCACCGCGACCTCGTGCTCCTGCGCCAACAGCGCCGCCGAGTGCGCGGCGCCGTCTTCGTGCAGGTCGCTGAGGATCACGATGATCGCGCGGCTCTGCAGCGTCGGACGCAGCTCGCGGATGCGGCGCGTCAACATCGTCTGTTCGTCGAGGCCGTGCCGCCGCAGCCGCAAGAGCCACTGCATCACCTGGTCCTTGGCGAGGCTCGGCGGGATGTGCACGTCGCGCGCGCCGCAGCCGAGCACGCCGACGGGGCTGGTACGGTCGAGGCACGCGAGCGCGAGGCCGCCGGCGACGTGCAGCGCCAGCTCGTACTTGCTCTGCCTGGTGGACGAGACCACCATCGACGCCGAGGTGTCGATCAGGAACCACGCGGGGATGCGCCGCTGCGCCTCGTACTCCTTGATGTGGTGCTTGTTGGTCCGCGCCGTCACGCGCCAGTCCATCGCCTTGACAGGGTCGCCGGGCATGTAGTGCCGCGACTGCACGTAGTCGATGCCCGAGCCCAAGAAGCGCGAGCCGTCGAGCCCGTAGCTGAGGTCGTCCGCGAGCCGACGGATCGCGATCACGAACTTCCTCGCGGCCGACGGCTCGACCTCCGGGACCAGGCCCGGCAGGTCGGCCTCCCGCTCACGGATGCTCAGGCGCTGGCCGGTGCCGCTCATTTGGCGACTTCGCTCAGGATCTCCTGCAGCACGTGCTGGCTGGTGTAGCCGTCCGCGACCGCCTCGTAGCTGAGCCGGATCCGGTGCAGGATCACGTCCTCGGCGAGCGCGAACAGGTCCTCGGGGACGACGTAGTCACGGCCGTGGATCAGCGCGCGTGCGCGCGACGCCTTGACCAGCGAGATGCCCGCGCGCGGCGAGCAGCCGAGCTCGAGCAGCGGGTGGTTGCGCGTGCGGTTGACGATCTCGATCACGTGCTCGATGAACGTCTCGCTGACGTGCACCTCCTGCACGTCCTCCATCGCGCGCACCAGCTGCTCGGCGCTGCCCTTGTCCTGGCCGTCGAGCACGTCGAACTCGGTGCGCGCGACCGCGCCCTTGCCGTCGCGGCGCACGCCGAGCTTGGTGTTGCGCCGCAGCACCTCCTTCTCCTCCTCGGGCGTCAGGTACTCCAGCCGGTGCAGCAGCATGAAGCGGTCGAGCTGCGCCTCGGGCAACTCGAACGTACCGGCCTGCTCGACCGGGTTCTGCGTCGCGATCACGAGGAACGGCGCGGGCAGCGCGAAGTTCTCGTTGCCGATCGTCACGCGGCGCTCCTGCATCGCCTCGAGCAGCGCGGACTGCACCTTGGGAGCGGCGCGGTTGATCTCGTCGGCGAGCAGCAGGTTGGTGAAGATCGGGCCCTTGTGGATGCGGAACTCGTTGGTCTTCTGGTCCAGGATCTCGCTCCCGACGATGTCCGACGGCAGCAGGTCGATCGTGAACTGGATGCGCGAGAACGAGAGGTCGACGGTCTTCGAGACCGCGGCGACCAGCAGCGTCTTGGCGAGCCCGGGCACGCCCTGCAGGAGCAGGTGACCCGACGTCAACAGCGCGATCAGCACGCGCTCGACGACGACGTCCTGGCCGACGACGACAGTGCCGACCTGGGTCTTGATCTGGTCGAGGAACTCGCGCGTCTCGGCGAAACGCGCGGCGGGGGCTTCGGGTGCGGTCATGGAGCGTAGAGCGGCAGGAGGGGTGTTCGGGGGTGAGAGGGCGACGCTCAGCGCACGGCGGCGAGCCAGCGGCGCGCGATGCCGTCGAGGTCGACGTCAGGGGCGGCGCCGTCCTCGGCGCCCTTGCCGAAGTGGCCTGCCTCGATGGTGTGCGCGTCGGCGTCGAGCTGCGCTTGCTGCTCGTCACCGAGGCGCGCGCTCGCGCGCACGGCATCGAGGAGCGCGAGCACCGTGAACGGCGTGACCTTCTCGGGCATGCGCAGGCCACCGTCACGCTGTGCGGCGTCGCCTTCGGCCGGCTTCGCGAAGAAGAACCACGCCAGGTACAGCGCGAGGCCCGCGCCCACCAGGATCCAGGCCCACCACGGGTTCGAGCCGATCGGCCCGCGCCGCAGCGCGATCTCGGCCGTGACCGTCTCGAGGTCCGCGTCGTCGTAGCGCTTGTACGTGGTCGCCATGTCCTCCAGCTTCGGCGTGCCGAAGCGGAAGCTGCCCGGCGTCGCGCCGCCGTCCTCGGGCTCGAGCGCGATCAGCCAGACGCGCTCGCTCTCGATCGCGTCCTGGTCGGGCGCGAAGCGCACGACGGCAGCGCCCTGGTCGTCGGCCTTGCGCACCGCGAAGCCCGGGGTGGACAGCTCGAGGATGTCGTCGAGGTCCGGGACGAGGCCCTCGCTCTTGGCCTTGATCTCGAGCGTGATCTTGCCCTCGTCGACCTTGCGCTCGTCGAGCAGCTGCGTTACCTCGAGGCCCTCGAACGGACGCTGCTCGCGCGGCTTCGACGCGTCGACCGCCACCGGTGACGAGACCACCGGCATGATGAAGAAGCCGGTCGTGTCCTTGAAGTCGAGGTCGAGCTTGAGCTCGGGGATGCGGTCCACCTGCGGGCCGCGCGCCTGCAGCAGCAGGTAGGCGTACGGCGTGCGCTGCCAGCCCTCCTCGTCGCCCTGCAGCGGCGCCATGTTCTCGCTGTTGAACGTCGCGCTGAGGATCTCGAAGTTCTCCTGCAGCGACGCGATCGCAGCGTCGTGGAACTTGTCGCGGTAGTTCTCGGTCGGGCGGCCGTAGTTGTACGCGTACGGCATGTTGTTCTGGTTGGTCGCGTACTTCTGGAACCCGCCGCTCTCGCGGCCGATCGCGTCCGTGTGCACGATGTCGAGGCGCACGCCGAACGGCCGCGTGCCGACCTGGGTCGAGCCGTCGACGACCGCCTCGAGGCGGATCTCACCGATCAGGTCCTGGTAGTACTGCCAGACCTCGCGCGCCTTCTTGGTCTGCTCGTGGTCGCCCGTGATCTCGAACCCCGCCTTGAGGTAGCGGAACTTGATGTCGGGCTTGACCGACGACATGCGCGAGAACAGCGCGTTCGCGAACCGGGCCTCCATGCGCTCGCGGCTGCCGTCGGGCAGCGACGCCATGGCGTCCTTGATCAGCGGCAGCTGGCTGTTGGCGACGACCATCGTCTCGTCGATCGCGCCCAGGTCCGAGGCGCCGAGCGCGGCGTAGAACCAGCTCGTGTAGACGACGTCGGTCTCCTCGTTCTGCGTCAGCGTGTCCGCGATCGACGCGTAGTGGTCGGCGGCCTCTGCGAGCAGCTCGAAGGCGCGTTTACGCACCTCGCTGAAGGAGCTGTCGGGCATCGCCTCCTTCTTGAAGTTGTTCTGGTCGTGCAGCAGCGTCGCCATCGCGGTCAACAGCGACCAGTGACGGCCGCGGCTGTCCAGCGAGCTGCGCGCCAGCGTCAGCGCGGTCTCGTAGCCCTTGGCGACCTCCGCCATCATCTCCTTCTGCGAGCGCCGCGTCTTGGCCTGCTGCTGCACCGCCGGCACGCGCCACACGGTCGCGAGGTTCATGCGCATGCGCCCGATCAGCTGGCCGAGCACGACCGGTTCCAGCGCGCTGATGTCGCCGAACACGCGCTCGATCGTCTCCAGCTGGTAGACCTCCGCGAGGCTGTGCGCCGCGACGAACGCCTCGGTCAGCAGGCCCGAGTCGACCGGCTCCATCGGCAGCTCCCGCAGCCGCGCGACGTACTCGGCGAGCTCTGTGAGGTTGCGCTCCTGCTTGCTGCGCGTGAGCGGGATCGAGTTGGCGCGGTCGTCGAAGCCGTAGACGTAGATGTAGTTGCTGCCGCGGTTGGCCGCGTTCGGGTTGTTGTTGCTCTTCCACACGCGCAGGAACTCGTCGGCGAGCTCCTTGGCCTTGCGGCCGTTGGTCGAGGCGAGGCGCTCGATGTAGGGGAACGCCTTCTCGTACTCGTTGACCTTCAGCCAGAGCTGCGCGGAGACGGTCGTGAAGTGCGGCCGCAGGTCCGCGCCGAGGATCGCCGCCCAGCGGTCGCTCGGCTGCGCCTCGAGCACGTCCGCGGGCTCGATCGCGGTCACCTGGCCGCCGCCGCCCATGCGCCCTCTGGTCCAGTAGACGTTGCCGAACGAGTCGCGCTGCATGTACGAGCCGTACGAGCTCGTCTTGGAGTTCTGGTTGCTGTAGGCGGCCTCCTGCACCCAACCGCCGGCGAGCAGCTCGAGCGTCGGACGCCACTTTGCGGCGAGGTCGGGCGCCGTGTCGAGCAGCGCCTCGACCGCGGTCTTCTGCAGCTTGAGCCCGGCCGCCCGGTAACCGGCGTCGCGCGCCTTGGTGGCGAACCCTGCGGCGACCTGGCCGCCGATCGTGGCGACGATCTCCATGCCGCGTTCCGGCCGCTCCGTGAACGACTCCTCCAGCCACGCCGGCCCGAGCTCGGCGCGCACCTTGGGCGCGAGGTCGACCGCGCGCCGCAGCGCCTCGGTCTTCTGCGCCTCGTCGATCTCCCCCTTGGCGAGCGCCGACTGCGTCACCTCCCACGCGGTCTCGAGCCACTGCGTGCGGTTGTCTTCGGCGTACATCGCGAGCGCGTGGCGCGCGAGCAGGTTGAGCGCTTCGCGGTCGCCCCTCGCCTCGGCATCGCTCGCGGTCGGCAGGAAGGCGCCGAGCTCGTTGTTCATGCCCAGGCCGGACAGGATGAGCGCTGCCTCGCGGCGGTCGACGCGACGCTCGGCCTCCTCCTTGCTGGCCTCGACCTGCAGCAGCCGGATCCACTCCTCCCGCACGCCGCCGAAGTCCATCGCGCGCTGGACGATCGGCGCCAACATCGCGGCCTGCTTGCGGTCGAAGCCGCCCGGCGCCATGCCGGCCAACACCAGGGCCTCCTCGAAGGAGAACCGGTTCTTCTCCTGGAGGTCGGCGGGGAGACGCTGCTGCGGCTTGTTGGGGTGGCGCAGCAGGACCCTGAGGAAGTGCTCGTAGGCCGGCTTGCGGTCCGCCTCGGGGAACGTGGCGAAGAACTTTTTGACCTTGTCCCAGCGGCTCAGCGTGACGTCACGCTGGAGCATCTCCAGTTCGCGCTTGAGCACCTTGG
>JBERSB010000400.1:0-6024 GCA_041236755.1 Luminiphilus sp.
TCTTCCGATCTCGAGTTGTAGGTTGCGGCCTCCTTTGCGCTGCGCGCCGCTGCGCGCTTGTGCAGTGTCCGAATTTCGCCGTCTTTCCTGACTGCGGTAGTCTTGCCGGGCCAGCCGTCGCCTCTGAGAGTTAGCTTGGAAAGTTCGTCAGGTGGTGTGCCCAAATGCCCCAACAGGAACTCCGTTCCATGATGAGTGATACCGCCGCCGCAGAAGAGGCCCAATGTGATCACAATTCTGCTGCGATACTTGCGGAAGACCTCCTGGAATTTGCGGACGCCCTGATTATGGCAAGACAAGCCAACGAAGGCGTAGCGTCCCGGGTTGCGCATCACGTATCGCAATCCGACCCCAGACTTCCCCGGGCAGTACTTGGATCCTTTTGCTTCTGCGATCTCTTCGGGCGTGGTGGCTACGACAACCTGCGTGTCAAAAGGCCGCTCAGGATCCATGCGCAGTACGATTGCGCCATCGATGGAGTCGGCCTGCAGAAGGTATATGAGGAACGCAGTGAGGGCGCCCCCGGACGACGCGGCATGTCGTATGGACGCGTCGGCAGCGTATCCGACCGGGCGGCTGCGAACGGAGCCGACGTCGGAGCGCTCAGGCTCAGCGCCAAGGTACTTCTCGCTCAGTTTGACAAAGTCGACCTCGTCGCCCGGGCAAACTCGCAGGCACACATCGCAACCTGACACGCAAGCCGGCTGGTCGACGACTGGGATGGTCAAGCCGCCGGAATCGGACTTGCCGATCGTAATGCACTGCACAGGGCATACGGGTTCGCACACGCTGCAACCCATACACTTGTTGCTATTGACGATGTCTTCGACGTTGTTGAAAGTCATGAGGACTGCGTGAGCGGTCGTTGCGACAGCAAGAGCGTGCGCTTCACTGATCCGTAGAATCCAGTTGCTGGTGCGATAGGCGTAGAGCGTTTACGAAGTGGACGTCACAGCCGGGCAACGCGCATTTCAGACACCGAATCCTAGGGGCGGCGTGACGCGGAGTCAGGCGCGCCAAGCGTGCTATCGGCAATGGCATCGAAAAGGCTTACGCTGCTTGGTGCTGCAGGAAGAATCGCCGCGCCGAAAGTCCGGTGGGAGCGGAGGGCCTCAAGCGAGGGCCATCAGAGCTAGCGGATGGGGGGGGCGTCTGCTACGTGCGTCTTGGGCTACATGACTGCTGTTACGCCTGCGCGTCCGCGGAGCTCGGGTGCTGTGGCCGCGACGTGCCGACAGGGAGCCGGAGACCGCTTCGAAGCGGCAACTCCGCCCGATTCCGGGCAGACTGTGCGGATGCCGACGCCTGATCACCTGGAGCTGCGGCTCGCGCTGCCGGGGCTGCCGGAGCTCGGGTCGCTGGCGCGGGACTTCGCGACGCACGCGCTGCGGCTCGCCGACTTCGACGGGGAGGCCGCGACGCGGCTGTGCGACGCGTTCTTGTCGAGCCTGACGCTCATCGAGCAGACGCTGGCTCGCGAAGGCGACCCGGTGGTCGACCTGGAGATCGTCGCGCGGATCGACGCCGTCGCGCTGGAGTTCCAGGTGCTCGAGCACGGCATCCCGCTCGGCGACGGGCTCACCGAGTCAGGGGCCCGGCCCGAGGCCGGCGGTGACATCGCCGAGCGCGTCCGCCCGGTGCCGGCCTTCGACCGGCTCTGGTGGGTGCAGAAGGGCGCCGCAGGGTCCGAGCTGCACCTGCGGGTGCACCGGCCCCACGAGCGCATCGACGTGCTCGAGGCCGTGCAGCACCGGCTCGAGCACGAACACGCCGAGCACACCGACCTCGCCCCGTCCGAGCAGACCGGCGAATACCAGATCCGGGACTACCGCCCCAAGGACGGCCTCCAGGTCGCGCGGCGGATCTACGAGGCCTACGGCCGCAGCTACGCCAACCCGGACCTCTACGTGCCCGAGCGCATCGAACAGCTCAACCGCGACGGCCGGCTGCGCTCGATCGTCTGTGAGTCGCCGGCGGGCGACATCGTCGGCCACTACGCGCTCGAGCGACCGGACCTCGGCCCGACGGGCGAGGCGGGCCAGGCGGTCATCGACCACCGCCACCGCGGCCACGGCCTGATGAAGCCGATGCGCGCAGCGGTGGAGCGCGCGGGCGCAGCGCTCGGCCTGCTCGGCATATGGAGCCAGCCGACGGCGATGCACCCGCTGAGCCAGCGCATGAACCTGAAGTTCGGGTCCGTCCCGACGGCCGTGCAGCTCGGCTTGCTGCCCGCGAGCATGACGCTCCGCGGCGGCGTCGCCGGCGCGTCCGCGCGCGACGACGAGGGCGGCCGCGGGTCGACCTTCCTCTACTGGCACCCGTTCGACGCGGAGCCGCCGCTCGTCGCCTACGGCCCCGACAGCCTCACTGCCCTGCTCACGGAGCTCTACGCGGCGCGCGGTCGCGAGGTCACCTTCGGCGGCGAAGGGCGCGGTCCGACACGCAGCGGAAGCGAAGCCATCCACTGCCGCTACGCGGGCTCGCTCGGCGTCGCCTGGGTCGTCGTCGACCGCGTCGAGTCGGGCGCGGTGCAGGCTGTGCGCGCGGCGGTCGAGGCGATGTCGGCCGGTGCGGGTGCGGGCGCGGTCTACGTCGATCTGCCGCTGGACGACCCGGGCACGGTCGCCGTCGGCGAGGCGCTGTTGGCAGACGGCTACCGGTTGGCGGGCATAGCACCCCGCTGTATCCCGCGCGACGACGAGCGCGTCGCCGAGGACGCGCTGCGCTTTGCAGCGCCCGCGGCGGCCGTCGACCTCGCCGCCGTCGTGGCCGAGGGGGCGCTCGGCGAGCGGCTGCTCGAGGTGGCCGCTCCGTCCTAACGGACTGGCCGGGTCGACGTGTCTGCGGGGCAGCCCCGCACCGCACCATGCGCCGTCGACCGCGCGCCGCGCTAGTCGGTGCTTGCGTCGGGGGCGCGGTCCGACTGGGAGTCGGTTTGCGCGCCTTTTGGCCTCTGAGCGTTCAGCAGCAGGCCGATCATCTTCTCGACGACGACCTGGTTCTTCCTGGTCAGCTTCGAATAGCGGGCGGCTGACGCAGCTCTGAGATTCGATGTGGGTTGCTCCTTGAACTCCTCCGGGAACACCAGCGACAGCACGAACGGCAACGAAGCGTCTGCGCCCTTGGCGAGTCCCGCGAGCAAGTCCAGTCCTGGATAGTAGCCAGGGTCGTTGAGGACGCGCTGGATCGCGGACTGCGACACGTTACATCGATACGCGAATGCGGCGTGAGTCAGATTGTTGCAGACCAGCTCGTCATTGAGCCACTGCTTCAAAGCACTCAGATCGCGATTGCGTTCCATACCCAAATCTTGGCGACAGGCTCGGCGCAGGCGAGGCACCTGGCAAATGCCTTCAAGCCTGCGTGGCGAGGACGCAGGACCAACGTGTCTTGGTCCTTCACCATGGTAGCGCGCCAGCGCGAAATGTGTGCTGCGAACTACGCCAGCAGTCACCACTGCAATGGTGTCACACCCACGACAGTAGTGCATCAGACGGGATGATAGTGTTGGGGATCACATCACCGAAATGACACCTACGGTCCGGGCGCCTGCAGGTTTACGCAGGTGTCGGTAGTTCCTCGATCGGCGGGAGACACCGACCCGTATCGGCCCTCTCCCCTCGTGTCATGGTTAGCTCAGTCTTGCTCTTCGGATGCGCCTTTGTCGCGCCTCTCGCTTCTGTCTCTGCCCAAGGTCCCCAAACACCGACTACGCAGATCGGCCAGGAGCGGGCAGTCACCCAACACCTGAGCGACGGCCAGGAGTTCCAGGTTCCGCTCGCGTGGCTCTTGCGTCACGGCGAGGCCCTGTTCAGCGCCAACTGGACAACCCAGGACGGCGGCGGCCGCCCCCTGACCAAGGGGACCGGCGCGCCGATCGTGGATCCGTCCAATCCGCTGGTCTTCCCGCGCAAGTTCAACCGCGTCTCGGCGATGGACGCGAACTCGTGTGCCGGCTGCCACAACGCGCCGTTCGGCATCGCGGGCGGCGGCGGCGACTTCACGACAGGCGTGTTCGTGACCGCGCAACGCTTCGACTTCGCCACGTTCGACCACGCCGACACGGTGCCGACCCGCGGCTCGATGCAGGAGAACGGCCAGCACGCGACGCTCCAGAGCCTCGCCAACTACCGGGCGACGCTGGGGATGATGGGCTCGGGCTACGTGGAGCTGCTCGCGCGTGAGATGACGGCAGACCTGCAGTCGGCCCGAGACGCGACGCAGCCCGGCGCATCCGTCCCGCTCGACAGCAAGGGCGTCTCCTTCGGCACGATCTCTCGGGACGCCGCCGGCAACTGGGACACGACCGCGATCGAGGGCCTGCCTGCGCCGAGCCTCGCGACGAGCGGGCCGTCGGATCCGCCTTCGTTGATCATCCGTCCGTTCCACCAGGCCGGCGCCGTGGTCTCACTGCGTCAGTTCAGCAACAACGCCTACAACCACCACCACGGGATCCAGTCGACCGAGCGGTTCGGGCTCAACACCGACGTCGACGGCGACAACGTCGAGAACGAGCTCACGCGCGCGGACATCACCGCGGTCAGCGTCTTCCAGGCGACGCTCGCGGTGCCCGGGCGCGTGATCCCGCGGGACCCTGCCGTCGAAGATGCGATCGCGCTCGGCGAGCAGCTGTTCACCCAGGCCGGATGCGGCAGCTGCCATATCCCGTCGCTGCCGTTGGACAGCGACACGTTCATCGAGCCCAACCCCTTCAACCCGGCCGGCAACCTGCAGCCAGGCCAGGCGCCGCCGCTGGCCGTCGACCTCGGCGGCAATCGCCTGCCCTCGCCGCGGTTGAAGACGGTGCAGGGCGTCACGCCTGTGCCGGCCTTCACCGACTTCAAGCTGCACGACATCACGTCCGGACCCAACGACCCCAACGCCGAGACCATCGACATGCTGCAGCCGGGCGGGTCGCCGGGGTTCTTCGCGGGCAACCGGAGGTTCCTCACCAAGAAGCTCTGGGGCTGCGCCAACGAGCCGCCCTACTTCCACCACGGCCAGTACACGACGCTGCGCGAAGCGGTGCTCGGCCACGACGGCGAGGCGCTGGCGAGCAAGCAGGCGTTCGCCAACATGACCGACTACGAGCGCAACTGCATCATCGAGTGCCTCAAGTCTCTGCAGGTCCTGCCGCCGGGCACGAAGTCGACGGTCGTGGACGAGACCGGCAAGGCGCGGAACTGGCAGGCTTCGTTCTGAGGCTTGCCGGCGGACGGTCGGTAACTCTTGCCGCTTCGTGTCAGGCTTGGACAAAAAGCCACCTACTCTGTGGGCAAAGGAGCCGGCGCGCGTTGCGCGCGGCACCCGGGGACGCCTCGTTCCCGGAGCCTCTCGCCATGGCAGCCGTCCGAGTCAGATTTCGCAACATGTTCAGTTGGTTGGGCTTGGGCTCCTCGCCCGAGCGCGCGCAGTTCGCCGCGGCCGTCGAGCGCCTGCTGTCCGAACGGTTTGAAGAGCTCAACAGCGCCGAGCTCCACGCGCTGACGCGGATCTGGAGCGATCTGGAGCTCTACGGCCGACTCGCCCGCGCCGCCGACGCGGGCGCGGTGGTGGCCCGCGCGGAGCTGCGCCCGTCCGGCCTGGAGTCGCTCGAGGTGTTTGCAGAAGCGGTCGGCATCTCGGTTTGTCCCTGTGAGCCGGTAGCTGCGTCCGCGCGCGATGTCGCGGAGGCTGTGATGGTCACGTGGTGTGACGGCGCAGCGACGTCCTGAGCAGACGCATCCCCATCGGAATGGAGGCAGCGATCGCAGCGGTCGCGACAAGTCCCTGATCGACCGCTGCTCGGACAGGGGTCGGCTCGAGCGCCGTGGTATCTTCACGCCAAGATCGATGTCGGCCTCCCTTCCAGCCATCGCGCGCCTCGGACTCGCCGCCCTCGGTGCTGGCGCGGCGCTCGCGACGCAGTCGGCGCAGCAGGCGGCCGCCGTCGAGTTCTTCGAGCAGAAGATCCGGCCGGTGTTGGCGGCGAGCTGCTACGGCTGCCACAGCACGCACGGCGAACAGGAGGGCGACGTGGCGCTG
>JBERSB010000401.1:0-5726 GCA_041236755.1 Luminiphilus sp.
CACGCGCGACGCCGGTGCGCTGCAACAGCTCGTCGAGGACTACGGCAGCAGCAGGCACTACCCGGAGTACACGCGCTACACGATCGCGCACCTGCTCGGCCAGCACTACACCGACAAGGAGTGGTTCGCGCAGCTGGAGAGCCTGCGCGCCAAGCACGACAAGCCTGTCGACGCGTGGCTGTGGTTCGCGACGCTGCGCAACGAGGTCGACGAGGGCGGTGAGGACAAGGTCATCGAGATCGCACGGACCGCCAAGAAGGCGCACCTGCGCGCAGCGGCCATCGCGGCGCTCGGCGCGTCGCGCCGGGGCGGGCTCAAGCGCGCCGTGGTCGCCAACTGCATCGAGTTCCCGCGCAAGGAGTCCGAGCGCATGGTGCTGCTGGGCGCGATGACGGGCGCGCTGTTCCGCAACAAGGGCCGCGTCAACGACGAGGACTACCGCGTGGCGCTGCGCGCCTACATCCAGCTGCTCGCCAAGGACGTCAAGCTGCCGCAGCTCGCCAAGGTCCAGATCGCGCGCCACCTGCAGACGATCCTCAACGGGCCCGCGAAGTTCACCGACCCCGAGCCGTGGCTGGAGCTGCTCGAGCGCGGCGAGGTGAAGAAGCCCAAGGACTACGGGACGTCGGCGAAGCCGAAGTTCTTCGGCATCGAGACCGAGGGCGAGCGGTTCTGCTACGTGCTCGACATGTCCGACTCGATGCTCAAGGAGATCGAGCCGAGCGCGCGGCCCAAGGGCCCGATCACCGGCCCGAGGAAGCGCTCCAAGAAGAAGAAGAGCATGGTGCTCGACGAGGGCGACCTGCCCTGGCACGAGATCCGCACCCGCTGGGACCTCGCGCGCGAGCAGCTGCGCATCTCGCTGTCGCGTCTCGGCACGGACAAGTACTTCTCGATCGTCTGGTTCGGCACCGAGGCGGGCACGCTGGACGCCACCCGCGGCCTCGTCAAGGCGACCAAGGGCAACATCAAGAAGGCCATGGCCGAGCTCGACTCGATCCAGGCGGAGTTCAAGAACGGCAAGGAGCGGCTCCGCGGCGACACCAGCCTGCACTACGGCCTCAGCGTGGCGTTCTCGCTCGGCAAGAAGGGTCCCGAGGACGAGCCCGTCTACGTCGGGGCCAAGCCACTCACCGAGGGCTGCGACACGATGTTCCTGCTGTCCGACGGCAACCCGAACTGGGACGGCTTCGACGTGCAGGACCAGGACTACGGCGAGGGCCGGGTCGTGCAGGACGTCGAGGCGGGCATCCAGGCGCAGCGCACGCCTCGGATCAACTACCACGGCCCCTACGCGATCTACGGCGCGACCCACGACGCGGTGCCCATGCAGCCTTCGGACTGCTGGATGCTGCGAGACGTGCGCCGTCTGAATGCGTTCCGCCGTATCAGGCTGCACTGCGTCGGGCTCGGTGAGGCCAACGAGGCGCTGCTCGGACACCTCGCCAAGATCGGCAACGGCGAGGTCTTCATCGTCGGCAGGAAGAAGTAAGGCGCCGCCCCGCGGCTCCGAACTCGAGACTGCGTCGAGGCCGCCCGGCCCCGCGCGGCTGTGGATTCGGTATCCTTGTCTGCCTCGCTGGACGACCCTCCGGCGAACGCGCAAGCACATGACCGCATCCCTCGCCAAGCTCGCCGCCTCGGCGGCGCTCGTCGCGTTCTGCGCCCCCCTCGTGGCGCAGACGACCGTCACTCTGACCTCGGACAAGGACACCACGCTCTACGAAGAAGCGAGCGGCAGCCTCGCCAACGGCAGCGGCACGTCGGTCTTCTGCGGGGTCGTCGGGTTCAACGGCGGCTTCACCAAGCGCCGCACGCTGCTGCACTTCGACGTCGCCGGACAGCTGCCGGCCGGCGCCAGGATCCTCTCGGCCGAGCTGGACCTGTTCGTCGCGCAGTCGACGGCGTTCCTGCCGATCCCGACGTTCGGACACCGGGTGACCCAGGACTGGAACGAAGGGGCGACGATCGCCAACGGCGGCGGCGGCCAAGGCGGCCCTGCAGTCGCGGGCGAGACCACGTGGCTGCACACCAACTACCCCAGCTCGACGTGGAACACCCCCGGCGGCGACTTCGCCGCGGCGCCGAGCTTCGTGTTCGACCTCGCGTCACTCGGCCCGACGACAGCCGGCGTCGCTTCGGGCATGGTGGCCGACATCCAGTCCTGGCTCGACGCTCCCGCCACCAACTTCGGCTGGGTGCTCAAGACCGACGAGCAGGTCCCGTCGACCGCGCGCCGCATCTACTCGCGCGAGTTCGGCTCGACGCCTCCCAGCCTGACGATCACCGACCTGAGCCCCGGGCAGACCGGGACCTACGGCACGGGCTGGCCGGTCAACGGCGCACCGTTCCAGCTGGACGTGACCGGCACGGCGAACGGCGGCGCGGTGCTGCCGATCACCTACAACAACGCCCCGAGCCCGAGCGTTGGCGCCAACTTCTTCTCGCTCGCGCTCGACCCGGTCGGCACGCCGCTGCTGCCGGGCAGCCTCGCCTACCTGCCGCTCTCGGGCACGCTCCTGCCGGGAGCCGTGTTCTTGACGGCCGGCGGCGCGAGCGCCACGACCTTCACGGTGCCGGCAGGATTCCCTGGCGTGCTGATCGTCGTTCAGGCAGCCGTCATCGACTCGAACCCGCTCGGCTTCTCGCTCAGCAACGCCGGCGTCATGCTGACGCAGTAGGCGGCGCGCCGATGACCGCCCCGAGCATGTCGCTGGCGGGCTTCGTGCTCGCGCTCGCAGGCAGCGCGCAGGCGCAGAGCACCGTCACGCTCGGCTGCGATCGCGACGCAACGCTCTACGAGAGCGCGACCGGCAGCCTCGCTGACGGCAGCGGTCCCGGGCTGTTTGTCGGCATGACCGGGCAACCCATGGCGCGCCGGGCGGTGCTGCGCTTCGACCTGACGCAGATCCCCGCGGGCTCCCGCGTGCTCGCGGCGACCGTCACGACGTCTTCGACCAACTCGGCGCAGCCGGCGCCGCTCACGAGTGACTGGCACCGCTTGCTCGCCGACTGGTCCGAAGGACCGGCGGTCGCAGGCGGCGGCGGCGGGGCAGGAGGGCTCGCGCAGAGCGGGGACGTGACCTGGCTGCATCGCGACCACACGTCCGTCTTGTGGAACACGCCGGGCGGCGACTACGCGGCGGCCCCCAGCTTCTCGATGCAGCTCGTCGCGGTCGGCGCGAGCAGCTCGACGCTGACTGCAGGCCTGGTCGCGGACGTGCAGACGTGGGTCGACAACCCGATCGGCAACTTCGGCTGGCTCGTCCGCGCCGACGAGACACAGCCGAGCACGGCCACGCGGCTCGCGTCGCGCGAGTCCGGCAGCGGGCCCCAGCTGCAGGTGACCTACCTCACGCCCGGCGCCGTCGGCGCGTGGGGAAGCGGGTGCTTCGTCAGCACGCCGATCGGCACCGCGACCCAGCCCATGACGCTGCAGCTGAGCGGCGCGGCGAGCGGAGGCGCCACGGTCGGGCTGGCATACTCGCATTGTCCGGCGTCCTCCGTCGGCGCGACGTTCTTCGCGCTGGCGCTGGAATACGGACCCACTGGGCTGGGCCTGACGCTGCCCGGGCTGTCCTGCGCCGTCCACCTGCCGCTCTCCGGCGTGGTCCCGGGCAACGTCTGGCTGACCGGCGCGCAGGGCCTCGCGACCGACGCGTTCGTGGTGCCGCCCGGCGCCGCCGGCTTCTTGATCAGCTGTCAGGGCGCGGCGGTCGACGCGACCCCGTTCGGCGCGTCGCTCAGCAACGCCGGCGTCATGCTGACGCAGTAGCTGCAGGCGCGCAACTCCAGGCGCGCAACTCCAAGCGCGCAACTCCAAGCGCTACGGCTGGCTGATGACGAGCGTGGCGGGCTCGGCGTCGGCGTCGAAGCGCTGCACCTTGCACGCGGAGTAGCCGTCGGCGGCGCGCACCTCGAACGCGGTCGATGCGCCGACCGGCAGGCTCACCCGCCCGCTCCCGTCCGCGCGGCCCAGGCCGCGGCGGATGCCGTCGATGTGGCTCGCGACCCAGACGCCGACGGCCACCGCTCCCTGCTCGTCGACGACGCGCAGCGACGACTCGGGCGCGGCCTGCAGCTGCAGGTCGCAGGCGACGACAGCGCGGTCGACGCGCACTTCGGCCGCGACGCCGACCTCACCTCGGTGGGCGAACGGCTCGACGACGTACTCGTCCGGCAGGAGCCCGCTGATCGCGAACGCGCCACCCGCGCCGGTCGCGCCGGACCGGACTTCGCCGGCGCCGCGAACCTCGACCGGCACGCCGACTGCGGGCTGGCCGCTCGCGTCACGCACGACGCCGCGGATCGACCCGGCCGGCGCCGCCACGAGCCGGGGCAGCGGCACGACGCCGCGGTCGCGCGGCGCCACGAACGGCGCCGAGCGCACGGCGAAGCCGCCAACGCTGCTCTCGGTCGCGGGCGCGTGCACGACGAACGTCGCGGTCAGCGACGGCAGCGGCAGCTCCACGCGGCCGATGTCGTCGGTGCGCCCCCAGCAGCCGGTGCCGAGCACCGTCACGAACGCGTCGCGCAGCGGCTCGCCGTCCGGACCTACGACCTCGCCTTCGCCGCGCAGCAGCGGCGCAGGGGTCGGCCTCGCGGCCTCGGTGTCCCACGGCGCTGCGGGCTCCAGGCGGACGAACAGCGGGTCCGGGCCGACCGACGACGTGCGCAGCCACTGCGGGCGACGCGCGTCGGCGCGGACCAGCAGATCGCTCGCGCGGTGCCGGAGCAGGTCGACGGAGAACGCGCCGTCCGCGTCGGTGCGCAGCGGCGCGCCGTCCGACGGCACGACCTCAGCGCCGACCAGCGAGAAGCCCATCGTGTCGAATACGACGCCCCCACGCGCAGCGCGCGGCAGCCGCGTCTCGAGGTCCCGTCGGACCACGACCGGAGCATCTGCCTGATCATCAGCCTGCTCAGCGGCAGGCGCGCCCCCAGCGACCTGCTGCACGGCAGCTGCGCTCGTCGGGACCGCGTCCACCGACGAGCCGCGCAGGCCGAGCTCCCCGCGCCACGTGAAGAGCCCGAGCAGCATGACCGCCCAGCAGACGACGGCGATGGAGGGCCTCCGGAGGATCGAATTCACGCGGATCGCATTGTATCGAAGCCCGCGCTCCACGCGAGGCTTGTGGATCGAGAAGTTGGCGCCGATCAGCTAGCTCAGATGCCGGCGAACGCACCCGCGTCCGCGACGCGCACGCGCGCGCGGACCATGCCGGCGAACAGCGCGGTCACGGGGTGGCCGGCCACCAGCTCGGGGTGGAAGCCCGCCGCCAGGATCGCGCCCTGGCGCACGAGCACCGGGTCGCCGTCGCGGCGCGCCAGCACCTCGCACGGGCCGTGCACCGCGGTCACGCGCGGCGCCCGGATGAAGGTCCCACAGAGCTGTCGCGGCAGCTCCGCAGACTCCACCTGCAGCGCGAACGTGCCCGAGCGGCACTGGCGGCCGTAGCCGTTGCGCACGACGGTGAGCGGCAGCAACCCGTAGCTGCGCTGGACCGGGTTCTCGACGTGCCGCGCGAGCAGGATCATGCCGGCACACGTCGCGAGCACCGGCAAGCCGCTGTGCAGCGCCGCGCCTAGCGGCCCCCACAGCCCCTCGACCTCGAGCAGCTTCAGCATCGTGGTGCTCTCGCCGCCCGGCAGCACCAGCGCGTCGACGCCGCGGAGCTGTGCCGGCGCTTTGACCTGACGGGAGCGCAGGCCGACCGCGGCGAGCG
>JBERSB010000402.1:0-3498 GCA_041236755.1 Luminiphilus sp.
CACGAAGAACGCGCCGCGGCCGCGCAGCTGGGGGCCGACGACCTCGCCCAGCAGATAAGGCGGCGCTTGCAGGCCCGCCTCGTTGGTGAGCACGTAGCGCAGGCCCACGAGGTCGAACCACGGGTGCCGCAGCAGCGCGGCGGGCAGGGTCTGCGTGAGGTAGCCCTTGGCGGCCGCGAGCGCGCCCGCGTCGGGTCCGAGGCCAAGCTCGGTGTGGTAGCGGTCGAACAGCCGCCGCAGCGGCTGCAGCGTGCGCGCGTCGGCGTGGCTGTAGTAGTTCAGGTCGCGCAGCCCGTCGATCGGCAGTTGGCCCGGCCAGGGGCCCGTGGGCACGGCCGTCGCGCGCACGACCGTCACGCCGCCCTCTCCTGCGAGCGCTGCAGCGCGCTCGCGCAGGAACGTGTGCACCTCGGTCTCCCTGGTCCGCGCCGCGTGCGCGCCGCGGTTGCAGCTCGCGCCGTGCAGGCCGAGCTGCAGGACGGCGGCGGCGACGGCCGCCCAGAGCGCCGCGTCGCGCGCGCGGCCGCGCAGCAGGCCCGCTGCGAGCAGCAGCGCGCCGGCCCCCGCGAGCCACGCCGCCCCCGCAGCGCCCGCGGCTGCGAGGCGCGCGAAGCCCTGCGCGACGCGGTCGACGCCGGCGGGCGCGCCCGCCTGCAGGTGGTTGACCACGCCCGCGCGGTCGCTGCCGAACCGCTCCATCAGCGTTTCGATCAGCCAGTCGCCGTCGGCGGCGTGCCAGGACGCCGGCAGCGTCGCGCACCACCACATCAGGCCTGCAGCCAGGATCGCGACGACGCCTGCGACGACCGCCGCGCGCGGCGCGTGCGCGCGCACGCGGTCGAAGCCGAGCGCCGCCAGCCACGCCACGAACAACGTCCCCGCGGCGGGCCAGCGCATCGGCCACACGTTCTGCACGACTGGCAGGTGGAACAACAGCTGCAGGCCGGGCAGGCACAGCCCGAGGCCCAGCGCGACCGCCAGACCGACGCGCGCGAAGCCCGCGTGGCGGCCGCGACCGAGCACTGCGCCGAGCAGCGCCAGCACGATCCCGAGGCTCGAGACGGTCAACGCGTACTCGGTGTAGTTGTAGTTGGGCAGCGCCGCGCCGCCGTCGGCGTTCGTGCGCGTGTTCCACAGCAGCTGCGCCGCGCCGTTGGCGTAGCCGACACGCTCGGCGCCGGCCGCCGTCGGGTGCCCGAAGGCCTCGGGCATGAACCAGGTCAGCAGCCCGTAGGGCTCGAACGCCTGCCCCGAGATGTCGGTCCACAGCGGCGTCGGCGGCCGCGCGCTCTCCGGGAAGAACAGCAGCGACGGCAGCACCTGTGGCAGCGTCAGCAGCGCGCCGAGCCCGAGCCCCAGCAGCAGCGTGCCCGCGAGGCGGGCGGCCTGCCTCCGGTCGGCGTCGCGGCAGCGCATGCCGACGAGCCAGAGGAACCACAGGCCCGCGAACACCGTGGTCGTCGCCGCGAACGGCGGGAACCCGCCGAACCAGGTCATCGCGAACGCGAGCGCGAGCGCGGCGACCTCCAGCGGCCGCTGCCGGTCGGCGGCCGCGATCCGCGCCATCGCCCAGAGCACGCCGGGTAGCCAGACGAAGCTCGCCAGCCGCATCCAGAACAGCGCGTTGGTGGCCATCGGGCCGGACAGCTCGAACAGCGCCGCGCCGACGAACGCCGCCGCCGCCCCGGCGCCGAGCTGGCGCAGCAGCCCGAACGCCAGCAGCCCGCCGAGGGCGAGGTTGATCCAGGCCACAAGGCCCAGCCGCGCTGCGGGTTCTTCGGCGAACAGCGCGATCCAGTTGGGCGGGTAGCACAGGCCGATCAGCCCGTGCGCGTGCAGCGGCGCGCCGGCGCGGGCGCGCGGGTTCCACGTCGGCAGCCGTCCGGCCGCGAGCTCGTCGTGCGCGTATTCGAGCTCGGGCAGGAACCAGACCGGCACCTCCGTGACGTCGTAGTTGGCGCCTGCTCGAGCCTGCTGCAGCTCGGCCTCGCTCGCGGTGGTGGAGACCGGCGGGAACTGGTTGACGTCGTAGGAGACGAAGTAGCGGTCGCCGAACGTGCACGGCCACAGCCACAGCAGCGGCAGCAGCACGAGCGCGACCACGGCGAACCTGTCCTGCCGGCTCATGCAGGCCTCCGGCCGGTGAAGAGCGCCCACAGCACGACGAGCAGGGCGAGCAGCGAGAGGCGGAGCGGCCAGACCGCCCGCGCGCCGTCGTAGGTGAAGACCACCTCGTGTTCGCCTGCGCCGACGTAGACCGCGCGCAGGTAGTGGTCGGCGACCCAGATGTCGGCGTCCTCGCCGTCTGTCGTCGCGCGCCAGCCCGCGTCGAACGGATCCGCGAGGCGCACGTAGCCGTCGTGGCTGCTGTCCACGCGGACCACGACGCGCTCGTCGTCGTGCAGCGTGACCTCGACGTCCGCGCGCCAGTCCTCTGCGGCCGCAGGCACCGGCGCGTCGGGGCTCTCCAGCACCACGCGCGTGCGCACGTTGCGGTCCTTCGCCCCTAGCGCAGCGAGCCGCGCGCCCTCGTCGGCGATCACGTCGACCTCGCGCACGAAGGTCGCGCGCGGCATCGCCGTCGTGCGCTCCAGCAGGCGGTAGCGCCCGGTGTTCGAAGGCGTGCGGTCGAGCAGCTCCTGCGACGTGGGCACGATGTCGACGTCCAGCGGCGTCAGCACGAAGCGGATCCCGTAGAGGTCTGTGAGCGGATGCGTCAGCGCCGCCGGGTCACGGAACGCGCCGACGCCTGCCCCGCCGTAGCCGCAGGTCTCGTCGATGCAGCCGAAGTACTCTTCGAAGCGCGCCGGCGGCAGCGGGTTGTAGGCGTTGGCGTCGGCGAGCCCGAGGAACCCCGGCAGGTTGCCCGGCAGGCCGGTGTTCGGCTGTGCGTCCTTCGGCACGAGCCGCTGGATGCGCGGGCGCGGCAGGTCCGCGCGCTGCTGCTGCACGACCGGCTCCAGGACGCGCGGCACGCGCGTGACGCGCTCGGACGCCACGGTCTGCACCGGCCCCAGGCCGAGCACGAGCAGCTCCGTCATGGTGGCGGCGAGCAGCACGGTGACGGTCCACTGCCGCACGCGCGCGAGCGCGACGAGGCCCGCGATCGCGACCAAGAGCGACATCCAGAAGGTGAACTGCAGCGCGCGCTGGTTGGCGGCGAGCTCGCCCGGCGCGGCGTCGGCGTCGACCTTCTGGACCACGAGGTCGACGTCGCCGCCGATCTGCTGCACGGTCGGGTGGTCTGCGTCGGCGACGAACAGCTCGGCGAGCCCGCGCACGAACTCCGGCTCGGCGCTGCGCTGCCAGAGCCACAGCAGCGCGAAGGCCGACGCTGCGGCAACTGCGGCAAGCAGCGTCTGCGCGGGCCACCGCGCCCCGCTCCTGAGCCAGGCGTCCGCGCCGATCGCGCTCGCCACGCCGAGCGGCGCTGCGACCAGGAACCGCAGCCGCCGCGGGTCGCCCGCGGGGAGGCCCGGGCGCAGCGTCGCCGTCGTG
>JBERSB010000403.1:0-3404 GCA_041236755.1 Luminiphilus sp.
GAAGGCGCCGCCGACCACCGCGAGTGGTGGGGCGAGGACGGCGCCGCGCCGCCCGAGCGCTACAAGGAGTGGCTCGCGCGGCGGCGCGGGCCGCGCTGATCGCTGCTGCTCAGGTGCGGTAGTCGGCGTTGACGCGCACGTAGTCGGCGGTCAGGTCGCACGTCCAGACGTCGGCCTCGCCCGAGCCCACGCCGAGGTCGATGCCCAGCAGGATCCGCTCGTCCCCCTGCAGGTGGCGGCTGCCCGCCGCGTCGTGCGCAGGCAGCGGCGCGCCGGTCCGGAAGACCTCGGCCGCGCCGACCCAGACCCTCGCGCGGCCCGGGTCGAAGGCGACGCCGCTCCGTCCCGCCGCGGCGACCAGCCGGCCCCAGTTGGGGTCGCGGCCGGCGATCGCGGTCTTCACCAGCGGGCTGGTGGCGATGACGCGTCCGACGCGCGCTGCGGCGTCGTCGTCGGGCGCGCCGCGCACCTCGATCGTGACCAACCTGCTCGCGCCCTCGCCGTCGGCAGCGACCTGCTGCGCGAGGTCCGCGGCGACCTCGCAGAGCGCGGCCGCGGCGTCGGGCGCAGCCCCCGACGCCATCAGGAACAGCGAGTCGTTGGGGGAGGTGTCGCCGTCGACGGTCACGCGATGGAACGAACGGTCGGCGACTTCGCGCAGCGCGTCCCTAGACGCGGCCGCGCCGTCGGTCAGCAGGAACCCGAGCATCGTCGCCATGTCCGGGTGGATCATGCCGCTGCCCTTGGCGAACCCGGTGACGTGGGCTGCGCCGGCTGCGTGCGCGACCTTGGGCTGCGTGTCGGTCGTCATGATCGCGGTCGCGAACGCGAGGCCGCCGTCGGGGCTCGCTGCGTCGAGCAGCGGGCCGAGATGGTCGAGGATGCGTGCGTGCGGCAGCGGCACGCCGATCGGGCCGGTGCTGGCCATCAGCACCTGCTCGGTCGGGCAGCCGAGCCGCTCGGCGAGCGCAGCACAGCAGGCGTAGGCGCGGTCGATGCCCTCGGCGCCGGTCGCGCAGTTGGCGTTGCGCGAGTTGACCAGGATGGCGCGGGTGAGGTGTCCGCTCTTCTCGAGGTGGTCGCGGCACACCGGGATGTGCGCGCCGAGCAGCTGGTTGTCGGTGAACAGGGCCGCGGTCGGCGTCGGCACAGGCGCGCACAGGAGGCCGAGGTCGAGCGCGCCGTCGCGTTTGAGGCCGCAGCCGATGCCCGCGGCCGTGAAGCCGGGCGGCAGCGGGACATGGTCGGGCGGCGGGATCAGGCGACGGGTCATGGCAGAAGGGTGGCGCCCGGTGCGGTCGAGAACAAGCGTGCACAGCGCCGCTCGCTACCGAGGGCGCGGCTGCTGCGAAGGCCCTGGATACGTAGCAGGCCCGGCGGATCCGCCGGGCCTGCTGCGTGCTCCGTTGCGCGCGCGCCTCGGAGCGTCTTCGAGCGCGGGCTCCTAGAACCGGAACGGCAGGCGCAGGAACTCGATCTGCGGCCGCGGCGTCGACGGCGTCAGCGTCTGCGCCAGCGCCGGGTTGGTCGGGTGGTAGGCCATGTCGAACACCACGTCCCACTGGACGTAGCGCGGCGCGCCGTTGGCGGCGATCCAGGCCTGCAGCGCAGGGTCGTTCAGGTCGCGCACGAACTCCTGCTCGCTGTTCTCCGGGAAGCGGCCGACGAGGATGTTGGACGGGTCCGGGTCCTGGTGGAACGCGAAGCCGATCCGCACGTTCGCGTAGGGGATCGGCGTCGAGTTGGTCACGCTCTCCTGGTAGGTCGAGCCGAGGCCTTCGGAGCCGTCGGTGACGATCTTGAAGAACTTGGCGCGGACCTGCACCTGCGACGCCTGGGACGGGATCAGCCCGCCCGAGGCCTCGACGAGCATCGAGTCGGCGTCGTGGCTCAGGATCCGGTAGCCCTGCAGCACCGAGCCGGCGTTGTTGAGCAGCTCGGCTTCGTACTGGACGTAGCGGTCGGCCTGGCCGAGCACGGCAGCGCCGAGGTCGATGCGGTAGGCGGGAGAGCCGAGGTAGGAGGCCTCGGTGTCCAGCGAGGCCAGCGGCGTCGGCTGCACGGCGACCGGGTACTTGATGCGGACCGAGGAGCCGAGCGTCTCGTAGTCGACGTAGCCGGCGACCACCGAGCTCACGTCGAGGCCGGCGAACTCGAACACGGGGCCGACCTGCGCGCCGCCTGCGGTGATCAGGCCTCGCGGCTGGTTGTCGACCGAGGTGAGCGCGCGCCGCTGCGAGGCGCCGGTGTCGATCCACTTCGAGCGCACGCGCGACTTGGCGTTGAACGGCACCGGCATCAGCGTCGGTGCCGGGCGGATGTCGCCCTCGTTGTTGCCGATGCTGGTCGGGTTGCCGGCGTCGTCGACGAACGTGCCCGTGGCGTCGGGGAAGCCCCGCCACGCGAGCAGCTGGCGCTTGCCCGCGCCGAGGATCTCGTTGGTGCTGCCGGGCGCGAAGAACTTGATGTTGTCGTCCAGGCGCGTGTTCGTGCCGTCGACCAGGTTCTCGCCGGGCGGGACCATCAGCTGCACGATGCCCATGCCGCCGAGGCCGCCGAGCGGCTCGGTGTCGTAGGACGTGCCCGCGACCATGTCCTGGCCGTTGGGGCGGTACTTGCCCTGGATGTTGACCGCGCCGAAGCCGCCGGTCTTGCAGACGCCGCCGTCGGCGGAGATCGCGAAGTCGTAGTCCTTGCCCTGGAAGGGGTGGGTCGCGGTGCTGCTCGACGACGGCGAACCGTAGACGTAGCGGCCCTGCGCGCCGACCGTCGCGTCGCCGTGCGCCTCGATGACGATGCGCGACGCGGACATCAGGACGACCATGCCGCCTGCGCCGCCGCCGCCGCCGCCGCCTTCGCCGCACGCGCCGACCTGCTCGCCGCCGCCGCCGTCGCCGCCGTCGGCGCGGATCTTGCCCGACGCCGTCACGCGGATCTCCTCGAGCGCCTTGACGATCAGCACGCCGGCGCCGCCGCCGCCTCCTCCGCCCGACCCGTCGTTGGTCGGGTTGCCGCCGGTCAGCGTGCAGTTCTGGCTCGGCGCGGTGTCACCGCCGCCGCCGCCGCCGCCGCCGCCCACGGGCGAGACGAGCTCACCGGTGATGCGCAGGTTGCGGTTGAGGTCGATCGCGCTGCCCCAGAAGTTGTTGGCCTGGCGCGCGTCGGTGAAGACCAGGTCGCCCGGCTCGCCGCCGGCCAGGAACTGCGAACGGCTCGCCGAGCTGCCGCTGCAGCCGGCGCCGCCGTAGCCGAACATCTGCTGGAACGAGGTGTTGCCCGCGGTGTTCGGGATGGTGCCGCGCGGGACCGCGCCGCGCCAGTTGAGGTCGCCCTGCGTGGCCATGGTGCCGCCGCCGCCGCCGGAGCCGCCGCCGGAGCCGTTGTAGCCCGAGCCGGTGTAGCAG